>CAJQJL010000131.1 GCA_905478665.1 uncultured Flavobacteriales bacterium | reverse complement strand
TTTTCGGGAGTCCTTCTTATCCACAGAACACGAAGTCAGGTCAGAAAAACACCTTTCAAATCCTTTAAAAAACTCTGCTGCCAAACGTTTGAACATGTTTCTTCGCTGGATGGTTCGAAACGATAAATGCGGAGTTGATTTTGGAATATGGAGTTCCATTGATCCTTCTGAATTGAGTATTCCGTTGGATGTGCATACAGCTAACGTCTCACGAGACTTAGGTATTTTGAAACGAAAACAAAACGATTGGAAGGCGCTAGAAGAGATTATGACACTCCTTCGAAAGCTCGACCCTGATGATCCATCTAAATACGACTTTGCCCTATTCGGTATTGGCGCCTTTGAATAGATCTACTCATCGGTCAAGTCATCAATCAATTCAGTCTCATTTGATGAATATTTGGGTGGATAAATTTTTGAAACAATCCAACCAACAATCATTGCCATTGCGAATGATGGAGCCAAAACGTCCAATTCAACAAAATAAGCGCCAACGCTCTCTATTTGAGGAATGAAAAATTTAAACGCGATAACAGAAATAAAGCCTGTGACCATTGAGGCAATAGCGCCCTTTTCCGAATAGCCTTTCCAGAACAAGGAGAGTATTATTACAGGACAGAATGTTGCTGCAATGCCAGACCATCCAAAAATCATTACCCAGAACACTTTCCGTTCGGGGTACAAATTGTATAGGAGAATCGCAATTCCTAAGGCTGACAACGCCATAATCACTGTAGCTACTCTGGAGAATCTTGTCAGGTTTTCATCCTTAAGATCTGGTCTGAATATTTTTTGGTAAAAGTCCCGTGTGATTGCACTGGAAGCTAAAATCAGAAGTGAATCTATCGTTGACATAATAGCGGAAAGAACAATGGCGATAAAAATGGCAACTAGGATCGTTGGTAAAAATTCATTCGTAACTAAGCTTAAAACATCTTCTCCTGCTGTTCCTAACACTACTTCAGGGTCTTGCCCCTCTTTGGTAAAGTAAATTCGACCTAGAATACCAATTGTAACTGCCGCAGCATCTGTCAATAGAGTAAACAGCATTGCTACCCATTTTCCTTTGTCAATGGACTTTTCACTTTTAATTGACATAAATCGCACGTAAACCTGAGGTGAACCTAAGAATCCTAAACCGATCATTGAGAAACCCAGGATTGTGAAAAGATTCATCCAACCGTCATCACTTCTTCCCATTACTTGGGTTAAAGTTGGATCAATAGCATTTAGCCCTTCCGTTACTCCCGCTCCATGATCCATAGAAAACCAGACTACAATTGGAAGTAAAATCAATCCAAAAAACATCAAAATCCCCTGGAACATATCAGACCACACAGCAGCCACAAATCCACCGATAAAAATGTAGATCAAAACAATAATAAAGCCTATTAGAGCACCCCATTCGTAGGGAATTTCAAGCATTGATTCAAATGCAATCCCCGTTACATCCATTTGTGAGGCAACATAGATAGTCACAAAAATAACCAAGACCGACGCAGCAATGACTCGTAGTGTATTCGTTGAGGATTTAAAATGACTCTGTAAATAGTCTGGGATGGTAATTGCCTTGTATTTATCAGACCTCCGTTTAAAACGCTTAGCCATAAATTGCCAAGAAATGAACACTCCTAGGAGTTCTCCAGCGACGACCCAATAACCAGAATAACCTGCTATGGCTCCCATTCCTGTCAATCCTATAAGTAACCATCCAGATTCACCTGTAGCGCGCGCAGAAAATGCTACGGCCCAAAACCCCATATTCTTTCCTCCGACGTAATAATCACTCATGCTCTTGATTCGTCGAGAGGCCATAATTCCTATCAAGAATAATATTCCTACATATACGGCTAATACAATAACTTTGGTCAACATAATTGGTTGGATCAATGATTTTTCTTGAAGCGATCAAGAAATTAGAATCTAATTCATGTGCAAAATGCTCAAAACTTAGAGATAATCGCTGATTTTTCATTAAAAATTGACGAAATCAAGAGAAATCACTAAAAAACCAAGGAAAAAGGCTAGATTTTTACTAAATTCGTTGTATTGGCATAAATCAAAGTTTAACTCAGAAAATTTGCTGCGTAGAATTAAGGATTGACCTTAAACTTGAGCAAATTGTTGAACAAAAAAAAGGAGGAAACCCCATTTTGATATCCGAAAAGACAGTTACCAAAGTTACCGAGAACATACAAACGATCAACGATTTAGTGAACTCCCTATCCGAAGGTGAGAGGACGAAGTTTGACAAAATATTCCGCTCCATAAACATCCCGAAAAATGAGTTTGATCAATTCAGCTCATGGTCCGATGAGTCATACACGCGCAACTGCATTGTTGAAACAGATTCATTTGAATTAATTCTTCTCTGTTGGGAAAAGGGACAATTTACCGCTATTCATGATCATGGAGGCGAAGAGTGTTGGGTGTATGCCATAGACGGCGCATTCAAAGAGACAATCTTCAGAAAAAAAAGTGAGACAGAAATGACTCAGCAAAAATCGACTGACATAAAAGAAGGAGGAATTACCTTCATGGTTGATTTTATTGGGTTTCATAGACTTGAAAACACCTCCGACAAGCGAGGTATGTCTCTGCATCTATACGCAAAGCCAATAAGAAGTTGTCAGGTATTTGATGAAGAAAGATCAGAATTCACTACCAAAGAATTAGCTTACACCAAGATTTTTAACGCGTCTTGAATCAATTCCGTTTTATAGAAAATAGTATATGTCTGAATTAAACAACGATTTACAACTATTCAATGAGCTTGTAGAAATTCTATTAAAAGAAGAAGAGCTACACCCTGTTGCGAATAGAATTGAAGCTGAAGAATTATACAACACGCTGGACCTTTCATTGAATGAAGCTCCAATGATTGACAATCAGCTCAAAAGTGTTCTCAAAGAAGTAATTATCGCTACCCCAAAAACTTCAACTAACCTTTTTTTCAATCAGTTATTTGGAGGAAGACAAGGAAAGGCAATTTTGGGCGATTTATTAGCTGTAATGCTGAACAACAGTATGTACACCTATAAGGTCGCAGGACCTCAAGTTGGAATCGAGCAAGAAGTAATCAGACGTTCATGTGACTTGATTGGTTATGGACCGCAAAGTAATGGTACATTCCCGACGGGCGGTTCAATGAGCAACTACATGGCCTTAATGATGGGACGTGATGCTTGCGATCCTGATTTCAGAAATGCAGGAAGCACAAAAAAAATTACCGTCTATACTTCTGCAGAATCGCATTACTCAAATGCTAAGAACGCAAGTTTTGCTGGAATTGGAAGGAACAATGTTCGCTACATACCAACGGACAATCAAGGACGAATGCTCTCTGAAAAATTAGAGGAACAAATTATTCTAGATATCAAAGAAGGATATACTCCTGCTTATGTAAATGCTACTGCTGGAACAACCGTTTTAGGATCTTTTGATCCTTTTGATCGCATAGCGGACATTTGTGAAAAGTACAACATTTGGCTGCACATAGACGGAGCATACTCAGGAGCTGTCTTCTTGAGTGGAAAATACAAGCATTTACTAAAGGGAATTGAGCGATCCAACTCGTTTAGTTACAACGCCCATAAAATGCTGGGAACTCCGTTGACTTGCTCCATTCTATTGGTCAAGGATAAACAGCAATTGCATAAAACCTTTAGCAACGACGCCGATTACCTCTACCAAACAGATGGTGATGACTTTAATCTGGGAAAAACCTCCTTTCAATGTGGAAGAAGAAATGACGCTTTGAAGTTTTGGACCCTTTGGAAATCGATTGGCACCAAAGGCCTAGAAGCAATGGTTGACAAGCAATTTTTACTTGCCGATACCGCACGTGAATACGTCAAAAGTCATCCAGATTACTGTTTATATAGTTTCGACGACTCGATCTCCATTTGCTTTAATTATAAAAACATTGATCCGAACGTTCTGTGTACCGCACTTTACGAAAATCAGATCACGGTTGTTGGGTTCGGATCGTTTAATGACACTGAATTTGTTCGACTGGTAACGATTAACGCGACGAATGAAAAGGAAGACATTCTAAATTTCTTTAAAGTTCTTGAGCAATTCGTTGAAGAGAATCCAAATTTAGAAAAGAATTCAGATCCCTGTGAAACAGTTCAAAACCTGAAGGAAACTGCTGGTTAAGCAGCCAATACGACTTGAATATTGACTCGGTAACACATTGAATAACTAACTACCAATCAACTGTTTTAACTATCCGACAAAAAGGTATTTGAAATTCCTATCGGATAATACAGCATTCATCATTATTTAAATTTATCTTTGATACATGAAGTTTTTGTATCCTGAATTTCTTTGGGCGCTCGCCGTACTGGTAATTCCCATTGTTATTCATCTCTTCAATTTCAAGCGGTACAAAACACTCTATTTTTCCAGCCTTAAATTCATCCGTCAGGTAGATCAAAAAACGAAGTCCACACAACGTTTAAAACATTTACTGGTACTTCTAAGTCGTTTGCTTGCATTCACCTTTCTTGTTCTTGCGTTCGCACAACCATATTTTCCGAATGAAGGATCATCGAATGAGGCGAAAGAGTCTGTTCTTGCTTTTTATATAGACAATTCTTTTTCAATGCAAGCCAGAGGTGCAGAAGGAGAATTACTTTCACAAGCCCGAGAAAATGCACGTTCGATTATTGAAAAAGCACCGTTAGACACACGTTTTCTTATTGGAACGAATGACATGTCTGGAAGTGAAGAACGACTCCTTTCAAAAATTGAAGCATTTGAAAAGCTGGATAACATTGAGCTGTCGCCAATCATGCATTCGTCGGACGAAGTGCTGAAATGGCAACTTGATCGTCTCAATGATAGTGATGTGCAGTCTGCGGAAACGAACGTTCAATATGTCTTTCTCTCCGATTTTCAAAAATCAAATGGTTTTAACGCCCAAGAATTAGAAACAGATAACGTCGCCTTCTTCCCTATTAAGTTAAGTCCTCAGGTAAACGCAAACATTTATATTGATTCGATTTGGTTTTCATCGCCGATTCATAGAGTAAATACTCAAAACGAACTGAATATTAGAATCGCCAATAACAGTGAGAACGATCTGGAGAATGTTGAAGTGATGGTTGAAATTGGTGGTTACGACAATGAAATATTTGTAAGCCTTCCGAAAAATAAAAGAACAGTTACTCGCTTAAGTTATTCACATAAATCGACAGGACTTAAATCTGGCAAAGTGCAAGTGGTGGATGACCACATTTTCTTTGATGATGCATTCTACCTTTCTTATGATGTGACTAAAAATGTCAGTATTCTGACCCTAAATGGAGAGGATGCAACACCGAATATCGCAACGGTTTACGACTTGGATGCATTCTATCTTCACGAAGAACGAAATATCACGAGTGTAACAACAGATGACTTTCAAGGAAAGGATTTGTTGGTAGTCAACGGAGCGAATGATATATCGAAAGGAATAGCCAACTACCTTATTGATTTTGTGAAATCTGGCGGATCTATCGCCTTGTTTCCTGGAAAACAACCGAATAAAAATGATTGGAACTTTTTACTTGAACAAGTCAAACTTGCCAGAATGGGAGATGCCGTTTCTTCAGGCAACAAAATAAATTCAGTCAATTACGACGATCCTTTCTTTGAAGGTGTATTTGAAAACGAAACTGATAAACTCAATCTTCCAAGTGTTTCCAGAACCTTCCGTGCACTTAACGGAGGAAACTCGTTAAGTTCAAAGCTAGTTCAATTACAAAACGGCCTACCACTCTTTTCTTCAAGTAAAACGGAGGGCACCTCATATATGTTCTACAGTTCACTTCATGAGGATTTTGGAAACTTTTCAAAAAATGCACTCTTCTCTACCCTTCTATTAAGGATAGGCGAACTCAGTCAACGTGCACAGCCAGACTTCGTGATAATTGGAGATCAAACACGTTATCCTATCTATGAAAAACTCAGTGACGACAGCCCAGTTCATATAACTAACAGCGATTTTGACTTCATTCCTCAAGTCACTTCTGCCTCTGGCGTAAATTACTTGTCGCTTAATATGCTGAAAGACTTTCAACAATTGAAATCAGGAAACTTCACTATTAAAACAGATAAGACGATCGGCATGATTAGTCTGAATTACAATCGAAATGAATCTTTATTGGCTCAATACAATGAACAGGAGATTCGCGAAAAATTTAAGGCGAATGGTGTGGATGAAATTACCTTCAACGAAATTGGCACCGAATCGACTTTATCCACAATAGATATTGACAAACCTTTTAGCTATTGGAAAATTTGTATCATTTTAACCCTTATTTTTGTTGTGATTGAAATGTTACTTGTTCGATTCTTAAAATAAAACTGCAGGTGGAATGAAAATCTTACTCAAACAAGCCAAAATCGTTGACAGCACATCTTCTTACGATGGTCAGGTAAAGGATCTTTTGGTTGAAAACGGAACCATTGTAAAGATTGAGGATTCGATTTCAGATGAGGAAGCCACCGTAGTTAACGACGACAATCTTCATGTTTCCATTGGTTGGGTAGATCTCAAAGCGGACTTCTGCGATCCTGGAATGGAACACAAAGAAACCGTTGAAACCGGATTAAATGCTGCAGCTTTTGGAGGATACACACATGTTGCTGTAGTTCCAAGCACCATTCCTGTTGTTGACGGAAAGAGCCAAATTCAGTACCTAAACCAGAAGGCTGTAGGACATGTAACCTCTATTCATCCGATTGGAACTGTTTCAGTTGGAATGAAAGGAGAGAATTTATCAGAAATGTACGACATGACCCAATTTGGTGTCCATCTATTCTCTGATGATTTACACCCGATAAATTCAGGCGTTTTGTACAGGGCTTTGCTCTATGCTAAGAACTTTGGAGGAACCATCAGTGCCTTTTCTCGAGACGAATCGTTGTCGGGTAAGGGAATAGTGAATGAGGGAATGGCATCCACAAAGACAGGACTTAAAGCAGATCCATCCATTGGGGAAATTATTGAAATCGAACGAAATATCCGCCTTGCAGAATATACAGGAGGTAAACTTCACCTAACAGGTATTTCAACGGAAGAAGGTGTTGAGTTGGTTCGTAAAGCCAAAGCGAAAGGATTAAATGTAACAGCAGATGTGCACGTAGCAAATCTAGTTTACAATGAAGAAGCATTGTTAGGCTTCGATAGCAATTACAAATTATTACCCGTTCTTCGATTTGAAAAGGATCGAAAGGCCTTATGGTCTGGCGTCAAAGATGGCACAATTGACTGTATCGTTTCCGACCATCGTCCGCATGACAAAGAAGAAAAAGATGTTGAATTTGATGTTTCAGAATTCGGGACACTGAATCTTCAAACCGCATTTGCATCCTTGCGTTCAAAAGATGAATTTGATTTGAGCACTGTAATTCGTGCTTTAACAATTCAACCAAGAATATTGCTAGGAATAGCAACCACTACTATAAAAGAAAATCAACCAGCTGATCTTACTATTTTCAACCCAGACAAGCAATGGAAGCTTTCTAAAGCTGACATCTGCTCATTAGTCACCAACACCCCGCTTGTGAATAAAGAACTCCAAGGACACGTGATAGGTATTATGAATATGGGTAAATTAGCACTCAAAGACTAATTGAATGCCGCCAAAAAAGACCAAACGAAATTTCCTGAAGGAATTCATTAAAGAACGACGTGTCGTTGGCGCGGTGAACCCAAGCACGAAAGCACTTGGAGAAAAGATGATTGAGAATGTTGATTTTGACAATTCAAATCTCATTGTAGAACTTGGACCTGGAACAGGCGTCTTTACAGATGTCATTATCGAGCGCATGAAAAGCGATGCAAAACTTTTGGTTTTTGAATTGAACGACAATTTTTTCGAATCACTAGATGCACGCATTGATGATCCACGTGTTCAAATTATTCACGACTCAGCAGAGCATATTCACAAATACCTTAGCGAAGAAGAGCAAAAGCAAGTAGATGCTGTTATTTCATCGCTTCCTTTAACTGTATTCCCTGAAAAATTGCGCCACACGGTTCTAGACGAAGCGTACGCTTGTCTTAAAGACAATGGTGTATATACACAATTTCAATATTCATTACAGGCGAAAAAATTATTGGAATCGCGCTATAAGAACGTGAGTATTAAATTCACGATGAAGAACTTCCCTCCTGCCTTCGTATACACATGTCTCAAAAAATAGACACCCCGAAGTATTACCGTTTATTCAAGCCATATGGCTATCTGTGCCAATTTACAGGTGAACCAGATGACCTATTACTCGGAGACTTATTTGATTTTCCTAGCGATGTATATTCCGTTGGAAGACTGGATAAAGATAGCGAAGGCTTATTACTTCTCACAAATGACAATCAGTTTAAAGCAAGAATGACTGACCCCAGCTTCAAGACTGAAAAAACCTATTGGGTACAAGTGGAGGGAGATATCACACCGAAGGCAATTACTGAATTATGCAGCGGAACCATAATCATTACGCACAAAGGAAATAAGCACAAGGTTTCAAAAGCGAAGTGTAAAAAAATGGATCCTCCTAAAGTACAAGACCGAATTCCTCCAATCCGCTCTCGAAAAGCCATTCCCACATCGTGGATAGAACTTAAAATCACAGAAGGAAAAAACAGGCAAGTTCGAAAGATGACAGCCGCAGTCGGTTTTCCAACCTTGCGTCTAATTCGATTTTCTGTTCATGAATACACCATCGATAGGCTTAACACTGGAGAAGTCCTGCCATTTCTTCCGATTAATTGATTAAAACTACCGTTTACTCATTCGCCCTGTAAATGGTACACTATTTGATTATATTGTTTTAACCTATTAAATCGGCTGTTATGTTAACATCATTAGAAATAGCAAAAATATTACGCGATCAAAAGAAGAAGCAGAAAAATGTAAAGTCTGGATTCGACTCAGCCTTGTTAGGTCTGGGAATTCGATTAAAGACGAAATCAAAGTAATTGAGTTAGCTTAAAAGCCATCTCCTCCTGCTCCTCTTGGAATCTTCTTATCGTACTTACCGATCTTATACGATGCGGTAATGAAAAATCTACGTGTTAACCACTTATACTCACCCGTCTGACGAACGCCTTCTTGAACCAACTCTAGTTCGAACCCAACATTGTTAAAGATATCCGTTGCCCTTGCACCAATCGACAAGCGATTATCGAACAACCGCTTTTCCAAAGAAATATCTATTCCAGAACGTCGTTGAACAACTCCTTGCGGCGACACACGCGGACCGCTGTAATTGGCATTCAATTGAGCACTCATTGTCTTCTTCCAAAAATCAATAGTCAGTATATATTTAAACCCCATATTGAAACCATCGTTGTTCCAATCTGTGTTTTCATCTGAATTTGTATAATCAATGTAATTACCTCTGAATGAGAATGTATTGCGCATCCACTTGAAAGGCTTGTAGACGATTATTGACTCAAGCCCAGTACTTTCACTCCTATCAATATTGTCGTAGGTTACAATAGCCGTATTGTTTTCATAATAGCGCTTCACACGGTTGATCACGTCTCTCGTTCTTCTGTGATAAACACTGAAAGAAAAGTTGAGTTTTTTCTTGTTGAGTGAATAACCCAAATCATATGAATCTATATACTCAGGCTGTAATTCTGGATTTCCACTTCGCAAATTCAATGGATCCGCATAACTTGTGAATGGATTCAATTGACGAGATTTCGCACGATTTATTCTTCGGCTGTAGCTGAGACTCAACAACGACGATTCGCTCAAATTATACTTGATATGCGCCGATGGAAAAATGTTGAAATAGTTGTTCGTGAACTTCTCTCCTGTACTTGTTAGGTATGGAATCTGTTCCGCGTACTCTCCTCTTACACCAACTTGATACTTGAATTTCCCCAATTCTTGTCCAAAGATTGCATAAAGACTATAGATCTGCTCATTGTACTTGTAATCGAAATTCGCCAGCGTGTCTTCATAAAATTGACCTGTAAGCGTATCCATGGTCTCCGAATAAGTCGTAATCCCATCGTCGCGAATAATAGCCTTAGAACCAGCTTCAATTCGTGCCTTTATATCTTTAAGGACATAATTATAATCTATCTGTGCTGTTGTAATTTCACTGTTCGAAGTATTTTCAAGTTGCTGATTCAAAGAAGCCAATCCCGTCAAATTCTCAAAGGCATCATAGTACGTTTGTTCATAAAAGCCTTCAGTTGTACCATCTCCAAACGACTGATTAGCATTAAACGCAACATCTCCTTTCTGTTCCTTGAATGAATGGGTATAATTGAGATTCACATCAAAATTCTTGTTCTTTCGTGGATCGTATGAATCTCTATCCCAGCGATTGTCGAGAATATCTCCATCCACATACAAACGATTTTCAAGTTCTCCTTTTCGAACCCTCCTTCCAATGGAACCTGTCGCTGCAAATGCAAAAACATTGCGTTCATTGAAATAAAAATCCGCTCCCAGCACTCCTGTATTCGTTGACTTTAAGTCTGACCCAATCCGATCTTGAAGCAAGATAGTTGAACTGTCTGGAGTAATTTCGCGTTCCAACTCACTGTAAAAATTTCGATACCCTTCGTAATAGTTCAGCGAGTAGTTTAAATAAAGGTTAAAATTCTTATTTCGATAACTCAGCCCAATATTTCCCTCATACTGATTGCCTGTCGCTGCGGTAGCTGAAATTAACCCATTGAACCCTTTTAACTTATTCCGCTTCAAAACGATATTGATGATTCCAGAAGTTCCATCAGGATCGTACTTTGCAGAGGGGTTTGTCACCACTTCTATTCGTTCAACCGAGTTGGCAGGTAAGGCATCCAACATGTTTTGACCATCGCCGACAGCAAGCGTACTTGGTCGTCCGTCAATAAGAATTGTCACGTTACCATCTCCTCTCAAGCTAATATTCCCATCCTGATCTACTTCAATTGAAGGAATGTTGTTCAATACGTCATTGACTGTTCCTCCTTTGTTTGTAATGTCATCTTCTACATTGTAGACCTTCTTGTCGATACCAGCTTTTAGAATGTCCAATGATCCCTCTGCGGTAACTTCATCGATATTAACTGTTCTATCCCAATCTAATTTTATATAGCCGAGTTTAAATTCTATCATCGACATCCCTCCTTGCTCATAATCGATGGGGATTTCCATGGCTTCATGATTGGTATAGCTTATCTTGATAAAGTAGACACCATGCTCAAAGTCCTTAATCTCAAACTTGCCAGTAACATCTGCAAATGTTCCTTTTACAACTGTTGAATCCTTTGTAGAAAAGAGTCGAACTGTTGCAAACTCAGCAGGCTTTTGATTGGCATCGAGAATTCTACCTTGAATAGACTGTCCAAATGCATTACAGAAAATTAGAAGGAAGAAAAATAAGAGGAGTTTGTGCATTTAAACAAGTTTAAACTCTATTGAGTTGGAGAGCATTTTAACAACGGGACATCTTCCCGAAATTTCTAACAATCGTTTCTGTTGCTTTTCATCAAGATTTCCTTCAAAGGAAATGGATTTCTCGATCAAGGTCTTCTCCCCTTTGTCAAGAATTTTCAACTTAACAATAACATTTTCAAGCTCCCACTCTTTCCGACTGGCATACATCTTCACAGTTATAATTTTACAACTCGCCAATGCCGACAATAAATATTCAGATGGTTTTGCACCTAAATCCGCGCCACCAACATCTTGAGGCTCGTCAGCTATCCATGTATGATTACGAGTGGTGTTCTCTACCGTGTATCCTTGTTTCAAGGACGCTGTTACTTCTACCATTAACCTCTCATTTTATCCAAGAGATCACTCAACAGGTTAGCCTCGTCGTCTGTTAAATTTTTAGGAACCAATTCTTTCTCTTTCATTGAAACATCCAACTTTGACAGTAAATCCAATCCCTTTTTAGTGATTTTCACATATACTACCCTTCTGTCATTCTCACAACGCTCTCTGGAAATCAACCCTTTATCAATTAACTTATCCATCAGTCGCGTAGTGTTCGGTGATTTCTCAATCATTCGACTTTTTATCGTATTCACCGCCATTGATTCTTTGGCTCCACGCAAAATTCTTAAAATATTGAATTGCGGCATTGTCAAACCATAATCCGACATAAACTTGTTCGCCAATGCTGAAAGGAAATTTGCTGTGTAGTTAACATTCACCAAAGCCTTGGTCTGAGGAGAATCGAACTTACTTTTAATCGCGTCATCTATCTTCATAATGCAAATATAGTAAAATAAATACCATGGTAATAGTTTCAAATAGAAGCTCTTTGATAAAAAAACGACTTATTGAGTTCAACAATTAAGTTAAATTGACTTCTCATTTAACGAAAAATGAACAATTGGATAAAAATCGATAGGAATATGATAATCTACGCAACTATTGTTACTCAATTCCATTTGAATTTTTGTACCTTGCTGTCTATAAAACTAGAACTTATGAAATTCAAACTGTTACCCCTTGTTTTTGCGTTAACGTCTGGTGTTGCTGTTGCACAGGAGACACCGAATGCAGAAATAATCCCAGAAGAAATTATTACAACAAACGCCCTTGGTCAACAAGTCATTTCGACAAAAGCCATTAGCGTTAGAAAAGTGAACCCATTCGGAGATTGGTCGAATGAAGTTGAAGCTGAAGTAAAAGGCGAACGTGAAGACGGGCGTAAAGAATTCCACATGGAAGGATACGAGGAAGCTTTAAATTTCCAAGACACTCCAGACCCAGTTGTTCAAACCGAAATGGGAACGCGAGAAATGCGCGCTCCAATCGTTAACTTTAATGGTCAAGCAGGAAGTGGTTATCCACCAGACCCATCGGGCGCTGCTGGGACTGATCATTACGTTCAAGCTGTAAACACAAGTGTTCGAATCTATGAGAAGGATGGAAGTGTTGTAGCTCCAGGAGGGACTTTCAGCTTAAGTTCTCTTTGGCCAGGCTCATCAAACATGGGAGATCCAATTGTAATGTATGACAGACATGCAGATCGTTGGTTCATCTCTCAATTTCAGCAGTCTCCAAATAGAATATTAATTGCTATTTCCGAAACAGGAGATGCAACAGGTGCTTATTATGCATATAGCTTTACGCTTTCCAACTTTCCAGATTACCCAAAGTATTCAATCTGGTGGGATGGTTACTATATGACATCAAATTCTTCGCATACGGCTGTTGCATTTGAAAGAGAGAAGATGCTTGCTGGAGACCCTTCAGCACAAATGATCTCATTGAGCTTACCAAGTTTAGGAAATGGTGGTTTTAGAAGCCCTCTTCCTGCAGATGCTGATGGAGATCTTCCGCCAAATGGAACACCATGTTATTTCTTCAACCTTGAAGACAATGCATTCAGTGGAGTTTCTCAAGATCAAATTGAAATTTATGAAATGACATGCGATTGGAATAACACTGGGAACTCTCAAGTTGTTTCTTCTCAGCAATTGGCCGTTTCATCTTTTGACTCTATGTTCTCTGGTGGTTGGTCGAATATCACGCAACCAGGAACGAGCCAAGGACTGGATGCGATCATGGGGGTGTTCATGTACCGAGCGCAACACATGCGTTGGTCAGGATACAATACGATCATTTTATCACATGCTGTTGACTTAGGAGCGAATCGTTCTGGAGTTCGTTGGTATGAATTACGCGATGCAAACAATGGTGTATGGTCCGTTTATCAAGAAGGAACTTATGCTCCTGATGCCACTAAAAGTCGCTGGATGAGTAGTGCAGCGATGGACACATGGGGTAACATTGGAATGGGATACAGCATTTCTGATGGAAGCAGCACGTACCCAGGATTAGGTTACACCGGTAGATTGAGTGGAGATATCTTAGGAGATATGTCTTACGGTGAACAAATAGCAATTTCTGGTTCAAGCTCTCAAACATTTACCGATAGATATGGTGACTACGCACATTTATCACTTGACCCTGATGGTGAAACATTCTGGTACACGGGTGAATACATGGGTAGCTCGAACAAAGCAACACGTATTTTCTCATTCAACATTAAAGCAGAAGCTGGTCTTGAGGATCCTTATTATGCAGGACTCGTAATGGCTACTTACCAAACTGGATCTGATCTAAGCGTAAAAGTTGAAGGTATTCACAACAACGAAAAAGTTGAATTGAGCGTTATCGGAATGAATGGACAAGCAGTTTATTCATCAAAAAATCTTCAACCAACAAATGGAGAATTGAATGAAAACGTAGATATTTCGAAATTACAGTCAGGTATTTATTTTGTTGCTGTCGGAAATGCAAACTTCCAAGAAGTTGAGCGTATCTACATTCAGAACTAATAAAATTAAGTATTGGAATAATACAAAAGGAATGAGCTCTTGGGTTCATTCCTTTTTCTTTAAAAGAATAAGCCATGAACAAAATTTTAAAAAAAATTGCATTTGTTGTACTTGCGGGAATATTGCTTTCATCCTCATGTCGTGAGATTGACGGAACGGAAGTAGTAGTTAATGATAACTCTGAATTTATTCAGGGAACAATTACTGAAAAGCATTCAGAGGGAGATTGTGGATTTCTAATCGCGACTGCGGTTGATGGAGACAGAACACAATACTACTTCCCTGTTGAGCTAGGAAACGAGTTCAAAGTTGAAGGAATGAAGGTTGAGATGAAGTTTCATACCTCACGCATCCAACAGACAACCTGTCTAAATGCACAACCTATTATCATTGACGAAATGAGAGCATTATCAACTGGAACTATTCATTTAACAGACGGTGGATGTGGAATCTACATTGATGCGAAAGACAATGGCACAAGCAAACGTCTCTACCCTATTGATCTTCCAGAGCAATTTAAGAAGGAAGGACTCAAAATCGAATTCTCATACTCCTTGAGCCGCGCACCGCAGCCTGAAGGTTGTCTAGTAGATCATGTAGTGGTAATTACTAGCGCCAATCGAACACACTAAGCTACATCCACATTAATTTGAAATCCTCAACATTGGGCTCTTCTTCGTATTGAATAGTTATGTAATGACTCCCAGGGAGAAAACTCTCGAAGTTTTTGTCAAACCTAACACCAAACTTAGAAGAACTCAGCCAGAGGTTTCGTAGAAATTTATTCGTCTCGATTTTTACCGTCGCTGTCTTTGTCTCAGAATCTATCCTTTGTAATGAAATACTGACATCCTCTGAAACTGCCTTTTCATACGAATTTGGAAGGTGTTCAAAAATACGTGAACTGTGTTTGCCTCGGTTGTCCTTGTACTTAAAGATGATCAGAAAGTTGCTATCAACACCCGCTAATTGCTCCAAATCAGAAATGTTTAGTTCTATCGATTCCTCTCCTCCTAGGTCATGCGAAAACTCTTTCCCAGCAACTAACTCACCTTTCAAATTGTAAATGCTACACGTGACGTTATAGTTAAGCGTATCAGGAGCATCCGAAACCAAGTAATACTCTTTCTGCTCCAGATTCTGGTATTTCTCAAGAACTGTGACATCCTGATAATCGTCTCTAATCCTATACTGCAATGCCTTCCAGTTCCCGAAGTAGTCAATGCTCGACCACGAAGGAGCAGGCCAGCAATCGTTCAATTGCCAATAAAGGGTTCCTCCGCATCTTGGCGCATCAATTCTATGCCCAGCAACAGCCATACTTACCGCCATAGACTGTGTAAGCTGTGAATAGTAAACAAATTCCTCAAAATTTTCAGGGGCACCATAGAGCCGTTTCGCATGTTTCAAAATCATGTCATTTCCAACATAACTTTTTTGATGATGCTTCATTACATCAGAACTCAAATCCCAATCACTTTCTTCCGAGAAAGAATGCAGTGTATTGTACTCAGGAAAGCTCTGAAATCCATATTCGGCATTGAATCGACCGATTTTCTTTCCAAAATCTTCAATTGGATCCTTGCCGTGCCAAACGCCCCAATAGTGTTGAGATCCATGGTTGTATAATTCCATTTTACCCCAATTGCTCAAAGGAGATGTATGGATGTACGGAACGGTTGAATGCTTCTTAATTATTCTCGGAGCTGTTTTCTTGAAAATGTCATCATACGCCTTTTCTATAGCCCGAGCACTCTTTCCGAATAAACCATACTTAATTTGGAAGCCCCAATTGCCCCACGCAACTTCCACCTCATTGTTTCCATTAAATAGCACAACACTCGGATGCGCCGATATGCGTGGGACCTGATATTCAAACTCTTTTGAAATATTCGCTAAAAACGCATCATCTCCAGGATACATGGCACACGCAAACATTAAATCTTGCCAAACCATTATTCCCAGTTCATCGCACTTTTCAAAAAAGATTTCATCGGGATAATATCCACCGCCCCATACGCGAACCATATTGAAATTTGATTCCGCCATGTCCTCTACCATTCGAATAATGTCCTCATCTTTCACTTTTGCCGGGAATATCTCCTGTGGAATGTAATCCGCTCCCTTACCAAAGACTCGTCGACCATTGATGTTAAAGTAATAGCTTGTTCCCCATTCATCTTTTTCTTGAATGAGCTCTGAAGTCTTGATTCCAAATTTCAACGACAGCACGTCAATTTGAACTTCTCCTTCAGCATCAAAAACATAAAACACATCTTCATAAAGGTACTGTTCCCCTTGCCCTCTTGGCCACCACAGTTCAGGTTTGTAGACTTCCACTCTTCGCGTAAAGATGCCGTTCTTTCTCTTCACTAGCTCCTCACCAAACAATCCAGTATCCCATTTAATCTCTTCAACATCACAATTTGACAGGCGCAAATCAAACTCGATAACCGCGTGAGCCTCTTCGACAGAGATCACTCGCGTCGCTCTATTAACCACTCTCGCCAAATTATACTTATACAACTTAACAGGCTTGTTTATACCAATCGTATTCATCCTCAGCGACCAATCCCAACCAAATTGATATTGTGGTTTACGCACATAAGGCGCAATAGCCGTTTCATGCACATCATTCGGTGCTGGCAGCTGATAACCAACTGTTGACTTGGTATCTTTATGATAAACTATAGGAGGCGTAAAAACGATTTCCAATTCATTCATCCCCTGTTTCAAGTTGTCTTTTACTTGCTTACTGTGTGGAATGAACGCGTTGTCTGTAGTAAGAATTAGTGAATCATTTAGATAAATCTTCGCATACGTATCTATCGAAGGAAATTCCAATTCGTAATGATTTTCATTCAATTCCTCGATGAAGAAGATTGATTTGAACCGCCATTCGTGTTCTTCAATCCAGCCAAATTTTTCTTCATTTGTCCCATAAAATGGATCTGGCAGTTCACTTGTAGCGATGAGTGCTTCTTGAACAGAACCTTTCTCACCAAGTTCTATCCATTCTTTTTTCAGCGGGTGTAAAAAACTCCATGTCAATTCCATTTGTGCGAATGTTGCAAAACTTAAAGTACAGAAGATGATTGAAATAAAGCGCATAGTTACCAATTACGATCGGACTTTGCATCTACAAGTTTAGAGCCAGTATTGTCATCAGTAACTGCATAGTTGAATCCGTTGTAAACAGAATATCCGCCGTACTCTCCTCTTTTATTTAAAGCAAGAAAGCCTACTTGCAGTCCTTCTAAATCTTCATGCTTTGCAATAATTCGCTCTACCGCCAATTTGCAAGCCTCTTCAGGAGATTTACCTTGTCGCATCAATTCAACAACGGTATGACTCCCAGCAATACGAATAACTGCCTCGCCTAATCCAGTAGCACATGCTGCTCCAACTTCATTGTCCACAAATAATCCAGCACCAATTATTGGAGAATCTCCTACACGCCCAGGTAATTTATATCCCCATCCGCTAGTTGTACAAGCTCCGCTTAAGTTTCCTTTATCATCAATGGCCAACATGCCAATTGTGTCGTGGTTTTCATGGTTGATTACTGGTTTTTCAAAAACTTCCTTGTGTTCTTTTTTCCATTCTTTCCAATCTTGCTTGACTTCCTTCAAAGGTGACTTAACCTTCGGGAAACCATAGTCCAACGCAAACTGTTTGGCTCCTGCACCTACCAACATCACGTGAGGTGTGTTTTCCATCACTGTTCTTGCCACAGAAATAGGATGTTTAATTCCTTCCAAATAAGCAACTGCTCCACAGCGCGATCGTTCGTCCATAATGCAGGCATCTAGGGTCACATGACCATCCCGATCAGGTCGCCCACCTATCCCAACACTTCTATTTGAAAGATCATTTTCAGTTGTACGAACCCCTTTTTCAACAGCGTCAAGTGCAGCTCCACCTTTACCCAACACCTTCCATGCATTGTCATTTGCAGCCAAGCCATGATCCCAAGTTGAGATGACAACAGAGCCAAAATTTGGATCACTAACCGTCGACGAGATTAGCTCACCAGCCTTTGATGGCTTAACAAACGTTAAGGCCGTTCCCAACACCCCTAGCTTAAAAAAAGTTCTTCTTTTCATAGTACGATTAATTCTCTTTGTCCGCCAAATATTTCTTTAACCATTTCCGATAGACGGCTACATTTTTCTCATGACCAGCATTTGTCACAGCAAAATTATGTCCCTGTCCACCAGGCTTACCGCACATAAATAAGTAATTCACATCAGCAGGGTTTAACACCGCATCAATGACTTCCGCTGGAGGGATACAGATCGGACCTGGCGGTAATCCATCGTATAAATAAGTGTTATATGGACAATCAATAGCTTTGTGCTTATTCAGTAAACGCTCCACTCCATCTAATTCATCTCCCCAACAAAACTTGAATGTAGGATCCGATTCCAAACGCATTCCCTTATTGATTCTGTTTAAGTATAAACGCGCAATTATTGGCCATTCCTCCTTCATTTGTGCCTGTTCAGCAAAAACGATACTTGCTACCGTCGTCACCTGCGATTGAGACCTCAAGCCGACATTGCTCATTTTCTGCATCCTTTCCTCCGTCCAAAAAGCTTTAAACTCAGTTGCCATAAATTCTACGAAAGCCTCAGCATCTGTATCAAAGTAGAGCTCGTAGGTTTTGGGTAAAAACATTGCGGGCATTTGCTGAATCGAAAAACCATACTTTTCCAATGTTGCTGGGCTTTTAATAAAGTCAACGATTGAGGCACTATCTGCAAGAATGCACTGGCTAATATTCGCGCCGATGTCTTCAATTGTCTTACAACGATTAAAGACCACGTTGACCTTCACCTCCGCGTTCCCGTTCCCTTCCTCATTTTTCAAAAAACCTGTAATGAGATCATCAAGTTGAGTTTGTGAAAAGATCAAATATTTACCAGCAGCAAAGTTAGATGCGTCAATATCGTTCTCTACAATGTACTCTCTAAAGTTTTTATCCGAAGCAATAACACCATTTTCAAGGAGCACATTTACAAGTGCATCCAGTGTCGGATCTTCTCTAAAAAGCAGTTTAACTTCTGATTTATTGATCGTTCGTGTATCCTCGCCAAAGAGGCTCATTATCCGCTCCCGATTGATAATCGCGAGTGCAGAGATCAGCAGTAGCGCTACAATTCCTATTTTTTTAACCATTTATCAAAAAGTAAAGCCTTAATATACTCACCATCGATGAAATACACGTCATTGCTCTTCCCAATTTTTTGAAAACCACATTTTTCGAAAAGCTGAATACTTGCTTTGTTCTCTGGAAAAATTGTACTGAATAGTCGCTCCACCCCTAGTTTTTCAGCTTCCTCTTCCACAAAGTTGAGCGCCTGAGATGCAAATCCATTCCGTCTATTTTCTTTTTCGGCTATGAGGACTCCGACCGAAGCTGTGGCTTGTTCAAAATCAATTTCTGTTAAATCAACGGCGCCAATTCGTTCACCACTTTCCTTTTCACAAATTATCCAACGGGCTTGCTTTGCTTTTTGAATATCAGAAAGCTCATGAATCAATTGTAAAATATCAAATATGGAATAGGGCGTTTCGTTTTCCTCCACGTTCCACCCTTCAACATTGTTTTCCCAGTCAAGAACATGTTCAGCATCCATGACATCAATATATCGGATATAAACTTGCCTTTTAGTCATTTAGTAACTTCCTCAATCGCTCATGAATATCTTCGGTGCTATAGATTTGAATTCCTTTAAAATTCTCAGGAAGATGATACCCGAAGACCTTTGAGATTTCTTCTTGTGCATACAACGCATCCAACAATTCAGTCAGTTTTTGTGCATGATTTAGATTCAAGATTTCTTTTATGGGGTTCAAACACGTGGTTTCATTTGGCTTTGTTACACTGAAACTATCATACACATCAATTATCGCCTTCAAATTGCTCTTATTTTTCAACTGAAAACACAGCGACGTAATCGATTTTTTGTTGATCAGTTCAATAACTGTATCCACTGACATTCCGTCGTCCTTGCCGTTCGCTTTTAAACTGAAATACTTGTCCTCAGATGAAATACCAATGTGTGGCGGAATCTTATCTGCATGCCACACCCAAATAAGTGTAGCTAAACTATCTGGCGTTTCAAAGGAAGCGTCCAGGATATCTGAAATTGCGTAATTAGAGAGTAACAATTCCATCAAATACGTGTTTTGCTGGTCCAGACAACCAAATATCATCAAATCCTTCTTGTTTAGAAAAATCACCAACCTCAACAGATAAGCTCCCACCTTTTGTATGTACAACTATCGGTTCATTAAAGTTACTCTCCGTTCTATATATGTACGCCAATGCACAAGCCGTCACTCCAGTTCCACAAGACAAGGTTTCATCCTCAACTCCACGCTCGTACGTCAATACACGAATTTCATTATCACCTTCAACATATAATGCATTCACATTAATACCTTCTTCTTTAAACATTTCAGAATAACGAATCGATTTCCCAAAAGCAACGATATCCACCGTATCATCTGGCTCATAGAAACGAACATAATGTGGAGATCCCGTTTCCGTAATGTAATCATCATTCAACTGCATAAATTTGCTAACCTTCAGCATTTCAAGTTTTACAACTCCATTTTCAGAGATTTCTGCTTTATGCACTCCATCAATTGCAGAGAAACTAGTTTGATTCTTAATGATCCCAATACTTTTTGCAAAAGCAACGGAACACCTTGCCCCATTCCCACAAAAACTCTGCGAACCATCTGCATTAAAATATTCTACTTCAAAATCGTGCGTTTCAGAAACAGACAACTTTATTAATCCATCTGCTCCAACACCAAACTTTCTGTCGCACAAGAATCTGATTTCATCAATTGATAAATCGTCATATCTGCCTGACATATTGTCAAGCATTACGAAGTCATTTCCTGTCCCTTGGTATTTTGAAAATTTGATTTCCATTTGCTTGCAAAAATAGCCTTATCCTGTTCAATAAGCAATAGTCGGCTTGTCTTAACATTCTTTAACAGGGTCTATGTATAACATTTTCCTTGTTTGGTGTTATTATTGTTAAAGTCATTACAATCAAATCAGAATAATTATGAAAAACAACATGAAAATTTTTGGAATTGGCCTTTTGGGAGGAATTCTTCCATTGGCTATTTTTATGATGTCATCCAGTAATCCAACTTCTCCACAATCGGATACGGTCTTTGGAGAATCTGGGAATGGATATGCTCATAATGCAAGCTTCAACGGTTTGGCAGAAGGATTGCCTGTTGATAATTTCGTTGCAGCATCGGAAAACAGTCTAAACTCAGTTGTGCACGTGACAACAAAAGTGGTGACCACTTCTTTTGAACGAGATATTTTTTCTGAGTTCTTTTATGGTCCAGGAGCAGGAGGTCGTGAATTCAAGCAATACGGTGCAGGGTCTGGATCTGGAGTAATCATTTCCGCTGACGGTTATATCGTAACCAACAATCACGTAATTGAAGATGCGAATGAAATTGAGGTAATTCTAAACGATAACCGAAAATATACAGCAGAAATAGTTGGCACAGATCCTTCAACAGATTTAGCAGTTTTAAAAATAAAGGAGAAAAATCTACAGGCCATCCCTATTGGAAACAGCGACAACATTCTTGTCGGAGAATGGGTTTTGGCTGTTGGTAACCCATTTAACCTAACCTCTACTGTAACGGCTGGAATCGTTTCAGCGAAGGCTCGAAACATCAATTTACTTTCAGATAGATCTAGCGCGAACGTTGTTCCAATAGAATCATTTATTCAAACTGATGCTGCCGTAAACCCAGGAAACAGTGGTGGCGCATTGGTAAACACGAAAGGTGAATTAGTTGGAATCAACACGGCCATTGCCTCACAGACTGGAAGTTACTCAGGCTATTCATTTGCTATCCCAGTAAACCTGGTAAAGAAAGTGATGAACGACCTAATGGATTATGGGGTTGTACAACGCGGTTTCTTAGGAGTACAAATTGCAGATATCACGCAAGAGATCAAAGAAGAAAAGAATCTTCCAGATACAAAAGGAGTCTATATTGCCAAAATCACAGAGAATGGTGGAGCAGATAAAGCAGGCGTTAAAAGTGGAGATGTCGTCCTAAAAGTTGGCAACAAGGAAGTGAACTCTGTCGCAGCTCTTCAAGAAGAGGTTGGAAAAAGACGTCCTGGAGACAAAGTTTCTGTAACCATACGAAACAGCAAGGGTTATGAGGTCGTCAAAGAAATCGTTTTACGAAATCGTGATGGAGAAACAAAACTCGTTACAAAAGAAGAAGTTGAAAAAAATGCATCACTTGGTGCAACATTTAGAGAATTAACGAGTAAAGAAAAGGAGGAGTTGAATATTTCGAACGGTGTAAAAATAAAATCGTTAGGCGCTGGGAAGCTAAAATCCCTTGGTTTGACTGAAGGAATGGTCATTACCAAAATCAATAACGAACCGGTAACAAGTGTTGAACACCTCACAAATAAGTTAAACAATCGCAATAGAGGCGTATTGTTAGAGATACTTACAGAGAGTGGAAGAAAGGACTATGTTGGATTCGGCCTTTAAGACGGCTTACAAAGCAATTCATTAGGCACGATTTTTGACGTTCGCAATGTTAGAAAATTGTGAACTAAATTTTTGGAAACCATTATCTTTTCGTTGTATCTTTGCAATCGCTTTTGCCTTTGCCATAGCAAGTTATTATAGAATGAGCTTTGCAAAGCCGCTTTAGCGGGGAAATTAAAATAGAAGGGACCAGAAGAGTATGAGACAACTTAAAATTACGAAGTCGATTACCAATCGTGAGAGCCAGTCGTTAGACAAGTACTTACAAGACATTGGTAAAGAAGAGTTGATTACTGCGGAGGAAGAAGTAGAATTGGCACGAAAAATCAAGCAAGGCGACCAAAAAGCCCTTGAAAAACTAACGAGAGCCAATCTTCGATTCGTTGTATCTGTTGCAAAGCAATATCAAAATCAGGGACTGACTTTACCTGACCTCATTAATGAAGGGAATTTAGGTCTAATTAAAGCAGCGCAAAAATTTGATGAAACACGTGGATTCAAATTTATCTCGTATGCTGTTTGGTGGATTCGTCAATCAATCTTGCAGGCTTTGGCTGAGCAAGCGCGTATCGTGCGTCTTCCATTGAACCAAGTAGGATCATTGAACAAGATTAACAAGGCGTTCTCGCGTCTTGAACAAGAATTTGAACGACCACCTTCAGCTGAGGAATTGGCAGAAGCATTGGAAGTTCCTGAAGATAAAATTAAAGAGAGTTTAAATGTATCAGGACGTCACGTATCTATGGATGCTCCCCTATCGACTTCGGAAGATGGAGGAACATTGATGGATGTAATGGCGAACAACGATTCTCCAAAGGCTGACCATTCCTTAATGGCTGAGTCTTTACAGAAAGAAATTGAACGATCATTGAGCACGCTGACTGACAAGGAGCGTGAGATCATTCGCCTTTTCTTTGGAATCGGAATGAACCACGGACTGACACTTGAGGAAATTGGAGCTAAATTTAATCTGACACGTGAGCGTGTCCGGCAAATTAAGGAAAAGGCAATTCGCCGACTCCGACACACCTCGAGAAACAAGTTATTGAAAGCTTATCTCGGATAACAACTAAAAGCTGCCACCGACGTGGGCAGCTTTTTTATTTTATAATTGTTTTAGTATCAACACCTTAATCAGAAAATGGAAACAGCATTAAGTTACGAAAATGAATTGCAGTCGCACATCGAAAAAGAAAGAGCGGCACTGAAACTCTCTAACATGGTTGGAGAATTATTGTACGACAAAGGGATCGAACTTGTATTTTTTAGAAATCACTTAACTGATGTTACCCTACAGGAAATTCTTAAGCTACATGTCTACTCAAAGAAAGTCGTTAACAAACCTGTTGACATTTTCACTAGCGCGGAATTGGCAGCTGAAATTCTCAACCTCGATATTGCTCCAGCAAAATTAGATATTGGAAAACTTGCGAGTGAATGGTTGAGCGAAAAGGATAGCTTCTCTTCGAAGGCAGAATTCTTAGAAAACAAACTCTCTGGATTTACCTTAGCAAATGCGGTGCCTTTTGAACCTAGAGACGTTGTATTATACGGTTTTGGTAGAATTGGTCGATTGGCTGCACGCGAGTTAATCAAACAAGCTGGTAAGGGACAACAATTGAGATTGAGAGCTATTGTTACGCGTAGTAGCTCAGAAGCTGATATTATTAAGCGTGCTGCATTGTTTAAAAATGATTCAGTTCACGGTGCATTTACTGGAACAGTAACTGTTGATGCAGAAAATGAAGCGATTATTATCAATGGACAAATCGTTAAAATGATCTGTGCAAAAAATCCAGAGGACATTGATTATACAATTTATGGAATCAACAATGCACTAGTTATTGATAATACAGGAGTATTTACGAACAGAGAAGCACTGGGAAGACATCTTAAAGCAAAAGGAACTGCTCGGGTGTTATTGACAGCTCCAGGAAAGGAAATCCCGAATATCGTTTACGGAATCAATCAAGGTGAACTAGACCTTGAAAACGAGAACATTTATTCAGCTGCTTCTTGTACAACTAATGCTATCTCACCAGTATTAAAAGTGATAAACGACAAGTATGGTGTTGTAAAAGGACACATTGAAACTGTTCATGCTTATACGAACGATCAGAACTTGTTGGACAATATGCATAAGAAACCACGTCGTGGACGTTCTGCGGCCATTAATATGGTAATCACATCAACTGGTGCAGGAAATGCTGTAACGAAGGTTATTCCTGACTTGAAGGACAAATTAACAGCAAATGCTGTTCGTGTCCCTACTCCAAATGGATCTCTAGCAATCTTAAACTTGGAGCTAGGTAAGAACACGACAATAGAAGACCTGAACGCTACAATGAAAAATGCAGCACTGAATGGCGAGCTTATTAACCAGATTTATTATGCAACTGATCCAGAAATGGTATCGAATGACATTATTGGAAATACGTGCTGTTCTGTATTTGATTCAAATGCAACGATCGTTTCAAAAGACGGTAAAAACGCAGTGATCTATGCATGGTACGACAATGAATTTGGATACACCAAGCAAGTAATACGTTTAGCGAAATACATAACGAAAGTAAGAAGAGCGATTTATTATTAATCAGCTACTTGATTTCTAACGCTTCTAAGCCCCGATCATTTGATTGGGGCTTTACTTTTACTCCCTAAACTTCCCCTGAAGTTCAATCTTCAACCTAACATAGAAATTAATCCCTGCATTATTCAAGTTGATATTCTTTAAACGAGATAAATGATCAATGTATCGCTCGTTGAGCAGATTTTTAGCTCCCAAACTTAACGTTAGAGGCATTACACCATCGTATTTAAGATTTACCCCAAGGTCGACTACATTATATCCTTTTGATGATGTCTCCAAGCCTGAAACTCTATTCTGATCAAAATAATAAGCATGTTGAATGACAATATTCTCAATTTTGAATTTAGAATCCATCCCAAAATTTGCCTTGACGTTGTTCGTGATTCGTGCTTGTGGCATAAAAGGAATAGCCTCTCCATTTTGATCTTGTCCATAGATAAACGAAAATGAAGGCTCCCAGTGCAACCAATGCGCAAAATGCGGATGATAATGCACTGCCAGATCTAATCCGAGAATAAATGCACTCGATAGTTGCTGATATTCAAAGACGGAAAGTTCTCCAATCACTGAATCTGTTTCCTGCAGATAGATGTAATTTTGAATATAGCTTCCAAAGGGATTCATTACTAGTTCAAGGTGCTCCCCGTGAACTTCGTCCGTTAAATCCAATTGAAACGCCCGCTCTGATTTTAAATCTCTATTTCCGATTTCATACCTCAAAGCACCATGATGCTCTCCTTCTACAAGCAATTCTGACAAATGAGGGACGCGGAAGCCGCTTGAAGCATTTACTCTAAACGTATTCTTCTTCGAAGAACGCACGGTACCAAGCGAGAAGTTAGAACTTCCGAATTGTCCAGAAAAAGCTGCACTACTGTCCGTTGTTTCTTCCGAGTCTAACAATCGCAAATCATAGCGCAAGCCTCCTTGTAAACTCCATTTGTTCTTGGTGAAATAAAGAATCGCAAATGCCCCATTGTCGATTTGTTGTGCATTGGGAATCAGCTGCTCCTCCTCTCCTCTATTTACATTTGTTTGGTACGCCCCTTGCACTCCTGCAACTAATTCCAGCGGCGTCGCGAGCTTTGTTTTAAAACGAACCGAATAAGAAGTGTTGTTTAAGACAAGGGCCATTGCTGGTGAATCTTCTGATTCCTCAAACTCAGCTAGTTTATTGTAGGAATGCCCCAACAAGACCCGCCATTCATTGCTTCCTTTGAAAAACTTATTCTCCCAAGACGCAAGGTGATTTTCATATCCCTGAAAAGGAACAACAATTCCTCTTGGCTGTGTCTCAATTTTAAATTCATCTTCGTGCTCTTCTTCTCCAGCAGGTTCTTCTTCCTCGTGGTGCGCACCAATAATTCCAACCGCACTTTTAGAATACGAATACCGTAAATGCGTTACCCAATGCTTTTTATTTGCTCCCAGTGCAAACTTACCTGCATAACCATTGAATCGTGAATTTTCAACATATCGACCGTCAGGCAATTGATAATCAGCATGATTTGTATAGTTTCCAGCGATATTTATGCGAATGTTATTTTTAGAAAACTTGAATAGAAGGTTATTCTTTGTCCCCATTGTGTTTGATGTAAAGGTTGATCCAAATTTTAGTTCATAGTGATTCTGACGTGCATAGTTTTCGTCGGCAAAATAAATTACTCCACCAAGCGCATCTGCTCCGTACAATAAGGATGAGGGGCCTTTTATCACTTCTACAGAACCAATTCCCAAGTCGGTGACTCCGAAATCGTGATCTCCACCCCATTGTTGGTTTTCAAGTCTGACACCGTTCAACATAGACACCACGCGAACACCTTGAAAACCACGAACGACAGGTTTTGAAACGCCCGATCCACTTGAAGCAGAATAAACACCAGGAATTTTTTGCAATAATTCCCCCATGCTTATTGCAGGTACTTCATTCAATTCATCGAGTCTTCGAGACTCAACATGCGTTGCACTCTTTGTTTGTAAACCGCCACGAGGTGTTGACACCACTACTTCATCAAACTCTATATGTATTTGCTCGAGAGAAATGAGTGAATCTTTATTCAAAGAAGTTATCATGAATAATTTCGTTTCATACCCTGATGCAGACACCCTCAATTTAAATTCTTCAGGCAATTGATTGCTAAAAGCAAATATGCCTAGCGTATCGGAAATAACTCCTATTTGATAATCGATGAGGTAAACTGAAGCAAACGGAATCGGTTTTTGAGAATTCGAATCTATAATTTTGTTTGAATATTGTCCGTATGCGGACGATATGGACAATAAGACCAGCAAAGTGGCACTAAATAATTTGTTCATGATTTTGATTTCTTAATTACGACAAAAATTGAAGCTCATCATTGAACTTCGAAAGTAAATTGGCTATTTAAGAAATCGAAGGGGGGCCTCGTAGAGAAGCATAATCAACTAATGTTCTAACTTCAGCGGTTTCAACACTAAAGGGCAATTCAGAATGCGCAATTAGATTTAACTGAACAATCCTTCCTACTGGGGCCGATAAGTTCGTGTAATCAAAGTCGCAGACAAAACAACCGTCATCATCAAACGCTAATCCATCATGGTCAGAATGTTCATGGGAATGTTCATGACTGTGCAATAGTGTTTTAGGCGTCACCAAGAAGGCGAAGGAGAGAAGAAGACTATATGCCCAAAATTTTAGCATACTATAAAGATATGAATTTGAAGAGATTTATTCACGAAATAAATTCAACAAAAAAACCTCCATCACGGAAGTAATGGAGGTCTCATATAAAATATTATTATTTCTGAACGATCAGTCTTTTACTCAAAGATCCTTGATCAGAACTGATTTTTACCGTGTACATTCCATTGTACAAACTTTCGGTATTCAAATCGTAAACAGTTCTTCCAATTTTAACATTCTCCAACGTTGCTGAATGAACTAACTGTCCCAATGCACTGTAAACATCAATACTTACATCCTGTGCTTCTTGTGTATGAAAGGCAATCGCTGCATTATTGGCTGCAGGATTTGGATATATTTTAGCAGCAATGATCGCTTCATTCTCATCGACTGCAAGAGGATTGAAACCAGGGATTCCGTAAGCTGCTTGATATACATCATGTCCAGACATCTTTTGATACCACACTACAATTCCTAAGTCAGAAAATTCTTCAATAGAATGCTCGATAGCGTGATCGATTGGATCATTCGCGTCTGCTGGAAGAAAATAACTCCCTTGAAAAACATGTGTAAAATCGTAATGAACTGATTCCCCTGTGGTCATTGGTGAGATTACTGTACCAGTAGAACTAGGCATCATTTTCTTCATCACATGCTCAAATTCAGTTTCGCCATTGCTCCCTACGTTGTTAAATGTCTTGTATTCAAATATTGCAACGAACAGACGGCTACCTGGAGCCAGATCGACCAATGCTTCCATGTCTACCTGAACATCAACTGTTTGGGTAGCTTCATTTACTTGATAATACGCTTGCAGGTCAACACTCGGAGCAATTGCATATTGAATATCAAGATCCGACTGTACCATATTACTTGGATTGTCATCAAAGTTTCCGTCTATTTCAGTGCGAGGAACAGAATTAATCGAATAAAAATTTCTTCGAACATCTCCTTCATCTGTAAAATATGGATCCCCAGACCCTGGCCAAGACATTTGATATTTTAACGACACGTATTTGTCTGTATTTACTGACTGCGACAATAACTGTTCAAGTGCAATGTTTCCTGGAGCACACGGCGGACAAGTTGAAGAAGTAAATGTTTCAACCAGCGTTACTCTTTGCGGTTGTGCGAATGCAACTCCTCCTATAAATAAACTAGCAATGGTAAATAGTATTTTTCTTTTCATAATTAACGCTGTTTCGGTTCTATCAAACCTATTAAATTTCAATAACTCTAAAAAATTGTAACGATATAAAGCACTGTCAATATTGGATTTGCAAACCCAATAACTGACATTTTAACATTTTGCTGTTTTCTTCTTCTTTCCTATCCTTCCTTTATCTTCCATCTTCTCAATATACGGACGAATAACAGGAACTTTACAGGATGTCTCTCCCATAAACACTTCCACCTTGCCAATACGGTCACCAAGCGCTTTGCATTCTTCTGTCAATTCAGGAATAGCTCCTCCGAGTGCAATTACGAACCCATTCATGCAATATTTCACACGATTAGCGGCAGAATGAATCTCTTTTTCAATTCTTACCAACAAAGATTGGAGGTAATCCACATCCAAAGCATCGTTTGCCGTAACGCCTAAATGACATCCCAAAGCAGCCCATGCACATTCTTGAAGATTTTCATTACTTGAATCAATCCATTCTTTGCAGATTTCCATACATAATGGACTTTCTGCTAAATTCCATGCAACAGCATATTCAGAAATCATATACCAACGAGCTTCCGTCGCCCAAGTCGTAAACTGTTCCTTGGTGAAGGCCTGTGAATCGGCAATTAGACCTGCTAAATACTGTGCATCAGAATTTCCAGTAGCGTATAACGCTGTTGCCAGCGCATGATTGTTCTTTTCCTTTTTTTGAATAGGCTTCATATCCCCAACTTTCACCCCAAAGAAATTATCTGGTGCTCCATGGTTCCGAAAGACCTTACGTGTTTGTTCACTCCCCTTGTTTTCAAGGTAGTCCATTACTTCATTAAGATTCATATTCTAATTGTTGTCGGAAATCAATCTTACTTCTCACACCACATAAACTTCGCAGTACTGAGTTTAGTTGATTTTTGCCTCCTTAAGACAGTTCTTTACTTTTCGCTCGTGTTTTGCTCGCTCTTCAGGAGTCACGTTTGGACTTTGAACTAAGAAAGCCTTGCAATGCTCATCAATCTCATCAAACCTATTAGAAAGACGATCGAATTCTTTGTCAGATTGATCCTTTTGAAACGCCTTGTTGATTGAATCATTTTTCACTACACATGTACAAAAATCCCATTGCTCACCATGCTCCTTTTCAATCTTAGCAAGATTTTCCTTAAACTCTTCACGATTATCAGCATCTACAAGAGACATATCATAGTCTGATTCAACTTTATCATTTAACGTATCGCTTTTATCCGTATTTTCAACGGAATCGTTGTCAGAATCTACTCCATCAGAGTTTACCTCAGGATCCGAAGAACAACTAAACAGCGATATTAACGTTATAAAAAAGAGTAGCTTTTTCATAAAAGGCAAGCTTTGGCAGCAAATTTGTGTTAATAATACGAACTTCTATTAAAATAGACGCACACATAAAAGCAATTATATGTTAAGAATTTTCATATGCATGATTTCATTGAACCTTGCGGGTATGGCATTTAGTCAAAATGATCTCGCTGTAGCAAAAGAGCAACAGATTCCTGAAATGCGAGTAGATAAGAACTTTGGAGCCAAATACAAGCGAAAACTGGATCTTCTTATTCGCACCTACCCTATGGCTTTGAAAGCTAAAGAACTCATTGACGAGTATGAATCGGAATTGCAAGGAATTGAAAAAAAACATAAAAAGAAAAAATACGGTAAAAAAGCACATGCCAAACTTAAAGATGAATTCACATTCAACATTCGGGATTTGTACAGAAGTGAAGGTGGTTTACTTATGAAGTTGGTCTATCGAGAAACGGGAATGACAGTCAATGAAATCATTGAAAAATACAGAGGAAACACTCGCTCAGGTGTTTACACAGGAATGGCAAAAATTTGGGGGCATGACCTAAAAAGCACATACGACCCGAAAAATCCTAAAAGTGACGATTGGATTACGGAGATCGTTATTCAAGACATTATTGCTGGTAGAATTGAGTTCGATACGGAAATGCGTAAAATGAACAAAGCTGATTACAAAAAAAGCATGAAAGAGTATCGAATGGGTCGTCGTGACTACAGAAGCTTAAAACGAAAGCGTAGGGCTCAAAAGAAAAAGAGCTGAAAATTCAGCTCTTTTATTTTTTTATTTTTTCACCAACATGTCGTCGGCCGAATTTGAAACGGCAGACTTATCTACGCGTATCTTTCCACTATCCACAGAAATAAGAATGGTAGATTCAGAGACTTCAAGAACCTTTCCATGAATTCCCCCGATCGTTACAACCTTATCACCTACACTTAATCCTTCACGGAATTTCTTCAATTCCTTTTGTTTTTTCATTTGTGGTCTGATCATGAAGAAGTAGAATACTACTAAAATCAATACCAACATTATCATTTGATCCATAACAGTTCTGGTTTACTTATTAGTTTACTATTTATTTTCTCATTACGCTAGCACGAACAACAACCGTAGTAACGGATGGCTCAGTATTAGCGACAATATTTACGGCCTTGTTTAAAGGGCCAACTCCGGTCTCATTTGTATTTACGTGAGCCAAAACGGTCCCCGTCTCTCCTGGCTGAATTGGTTCATTTGGATATTCGGCAACAGTACATGAACACCCCCCCTTCACTTCTCCAATAACCAAAGGATAATCCCCTGTATTCTTTAAAGTGAATTTTGCAGTGATTTCTTCTCCCTTAATAACGTCGCCAGCATCAAAAACTGCTGGAGTAACCTCCATCGTTGTTTTATTACCAATTTCAACATCCGTATTTCCCTCACAGGAAACCATGATTAATGCTAAGGCTATTATTCCAATGTATTTCATCGTCTTTAGTTTTTTAGTCCTCTTCCTACTTTGTTAATTTTCCCTTCAGCATTCAATCGATCAATCACTTTATCCAAGACACCGTTAATGAAACCATTACTCTTAGGCGTACTATAGAACTTTGAAATCTCGATATATTCATTCAAGGTTACTTTCGTTGGGATATTACTAAAAATTTGCAACTCTGTAATAGCCATTTTCATTAAAATGACGTCCATTTTAGCAATTCTATCCAACTCCCAATTCTTCGTAAACTCATCAATGACCGACTCGTTCTCTTTATCAAACGCTATTGTTTTCCGCATTAACTGAGTGATGAAATCCAATTCATCTTCCTTATCCTTATAGAGCGGAAGAATTGCCCCCTTGTCTCCTTCCTCAAACGTTTTTATCGTTTTCAGAACCATGGAACAAGCAAGATCGATATCATCCAACCAGTGAATGCTCTTCTCTTCAAAATAGTTATAAAGCAATGGATAATTAGCAATCTCTGTTTTGAATAAAGCCAATGCAAACGCTTTATCTTCCTCAAATCCAACCTCACCATTATTCATATACGCATCATAGACCTCGCTTTCACGAATGTGCAAATACATCTTTCTGAACATCTCTTGATTTTCATCACCGATCCAATTCACTTTTCGTTCTTCTGAGAGTGCGCGCAACACAACATTATCCTCCAGAATCTTAATGATCGCATTGTCAGCCAACTTTCTATTTGGATTCAAATCTTCGTCTGAAGGACGGATTTTCTTCTTTGCTTCTTCGAGTCTGAACTCAGCGATATGCTTCAATTCAGCAAACGTAAGAGACAAATAAATATACAGGTCATAAATACGTTCAACGGAGTTTAACATCTCCTTTTCTGCCTTACCGTATTCGTTATCGTTTGACTGAAAAAAGGCATACAAAGATTGTAATACCTTTATTCTTAGGTGTCGTCTGTTCAGCATTCAGCTTTTATAAAGGAAGTTTTACTTTACCCATTGCCACAATGCGCTCTTCAGCCATCTTGTTCGCAATTTGATAAGTTGGTACGTTCTCACTATTCGAACGCTTCACAATGTTGTGTATTGTCGTGTAAATTTCTTCGGCTTTGCTCATTGCCCAATCAGGTGAGAGACCTTTGACCTCAGAATAACAGTTGATTACACCGCCTGCATTCAATGCGAAGTCGGGTGCATAAATGATTCCTTTTTCCATGACAGCTCTTCCGTGAACATCTTCTTGTTGCAACTGATTATTTGCAGCTCCAGCAATGATTGAACACTTCAAACGTGACAATGTATCGTCGTTAACAGTCGCTCCTAACGCACAAGGCGCATAGATGTCCATTTCAATATCATAGATTTCATCCAAGCCAACAACAGTAGCTCCGTACTCATTTGCTACGCGTTTCAATGTTGGTTCGTGAATATCAGTGATAAAAATTTCTGCACCTTCTTTTGCTAATGATTGAACAAGGTATTCTCCAACATGTCCAACCCCCTGTACGGCAACTTTCTTTCCCTTCAATGAATCGGAACCAAACTGCTCTTTTGCACAAGCCTTCATTCCAACGTATGTCCCATGAGCGGTAACAGGAGATGGATCTCCACTTTTACCAGGAAGTCCAACAACGTGATTGGTTTCCATACTCACCCAAGTCATATCAATTGGCGATATACCAACGTCTTCTGCAGTAATGTACTTACCGCCTAAACTGTTGACAAACTTTCCGAATCTTCTGAAAAGCGCTTCCGATTTCATAGATCTTGAATCACCAATAATCACAGCTTTTCCGCCTCCAAGGTTTAAACCAGAAATAGAATTCTTGTACGTCATTCCACGTGACAAACGAAGCACATCATTCAACGCTTCCGTCTCATTCTGATAGTGCCACATTCTCGTCCCACCTAACGCGGGTCCTAAAACTGTGTTATGAACTGCGATAATAGCCTTTAGACCTGTCTCATTGTCGTTACAAAACAACAACTGCTCGTGATTATACTTGCTCATTTGAGCAATGACAGGATTTTCTGCGAGGTTTACATCCTCTATATTTTTTACTTCAAACATAGTAAAGCGTAAATGTTATCTCAAGTGTATTGTATACTTTTACAACGCTTTGTAAGAGCCCCGCAAAAATAGAAAATTATCAATGAAGTCACTGAGCTATCTCAACAAATATTTTTTTAAATATAAATGGCACGTCCTTTTAGGGATCATCTTCATTGTCGCAACCAATTGGTTCAAAGTTCTTATGACCGAGTTTTTCGGGAACTCCATGGA
>CAJQJL010000130.1 GCA_905478665.1 uncultured Flavobacteriales bacterium | reverse complement strand
CTGTGATTTGATCAACCGACACTAACTCAATATTTTCATAACATGCCGATAATGAATGCTCATGAAAATATTTTTCAAAAAAAGACTTCGAAAAAGAGTGCCCCAGTGAACGACCAATCAAGCCATACCTTTTCATTTCTCTTTTGGAGCAAATTTCTCTAGACCGACAATGAGAAGGAATCCGATCACCAAACTAACAGTTGCCAATAATAACTGTGCATCACCTATAAAATCAGATGGTAAAACGTTTTCCTGAATAAACGGAACCATTTCTCCATGTGAATTCTCACGCATTGACAATGTTTTTTTCCAAGGCCACACCTTATTAAGAGAGCCTATCATAAATCCTGTCAATAGAGCGACCGTCACATTCTTGAACTTGTTAAACAAGAATTTTAAAACACGTGCAAAAGAAAGAAGACCAATTAAACAGCCAACAGCAAACAAACCAATTGTTCCAAAGTCTCTCTCAGTGATCGCAGCCAATACATTGTCATAACTTCCAAGAAGCAAGAGAATGAAGGCTCCAGAAATTCCTGGAAGAATCATTGCGCAAATTGCCAAAGCTCCACTTAACAAAATGAACCACTTGGTATCTACAGCTGCAACACTTTGAATAGTTGTAATATAAAAAGCAACACCTATCCCGATAAGAAGTGCTACGATGGCTCCAGCCGACCATTTTTTAACAGACTTTGACACTAACCAAACACTCGCTATTATCAATCCGAAGAAAAAACTCCAAAGCAAGATCGGCTGTGTTTCCAAAAAGTGTGTAACCACTTTTGCTAATGAAACTATACTGATTCCTATTCCTGCAAAAAGAAAAACAAAAAAGGTTCCGTTGATATGCTCCCAGAACTTTTTAAAGCCTTCATTTTTCCAGACTTTAAGTGCTCCAAAACTTATTTTATTGATACTTTCAATGAGTTCTTCATAGATCCCTGAGATGAAGGCAATTGTTCCTCCCGAAACACCAGGAACGACATCTGCCGCACCCATTGCCATTCCCTTCATTGTCAGTAAGGCTAATTTAAAAGGTGAACGCTTTTCCATTAATACGCTTCTAATTTGTTATCTACATCTTTGATCCAAGCAAGAATCCCCCCTTCCAAAACAAAGATGTTTTTCATCTCGTGTTCTGCGATGAGCAAGTTTCCAAGCGCACTCGCACGCTTACCAGATCTACAAAGAATAACCACTGGAATATCCAATGGGAGTTCATTAATTCGTTCTTGAACATCCGCCATTGGAATATGTACAGCATCTATTTTACAGATGTCCAATTCGTATTGCTCACGAATATCAATGATTGAAACAGACTCATTGTTATTCAACTTCTCTTTTAGCCCAACGGCGGTAATAAATTCCATTCACCATTAAATTTGAAAAAACAAATATAGAAAGTTCATTCGATGAACAAGCGCAATCGGTTTAACCCTTAACGCGAACCGACAAAATCATTTCAAATGTAGCAACAACCTCGTTATTTAAATCATAGGCCACGACTTCTATTGCTTGATTCTGACGATCTTGATTTTTAACTGATCGTTCCATGGCTTCTTTCACCAAAGCTCCTTGGTTGCTTTTGAAGATGATGTCTGTTTCTGCACGTTTATGAAACTCTCCTTTGATTCCTTTAAAAGCCAATGAAACTGGCTTCCCCATTTTCTCTGCAAAATAGAATGCCTGAATCCCCGCTGCTATATCCGCTCCAACAGCTAATGCTCCAAAATACATAGACTTCAAGTGATTCTTTGAACGCCTTCGCAATTTGATTTTTACCTCAACATCGTTCTCATTCATCGTGAGTAATCGAGGACGAACGAACCCGATCATTGGTATTTTCACCAATCCCAAAAGAAAAAGCTGCCTGCGCATCTTGCCAATCGAGATTTCTTTACCCTTGCTCATACTCTGCTCTCATTTGTTTGATGATTTCTCCCAATGGTCGAATGTCCTTAACATGTTCAATTGATGGTCCGGCACACCAAACTGTTTTATACGTAGAACTAAATGCCGCTTTCTGAAGACTTTTCATTCCTTTTAGAAAAGTGAAAGCTTTAAACCATTTCTTGATCCGTTTGTTTTTATTGAGAAATCGCTCAAACCAATTTTGCTTTGTTCCTACTTTCTGAACATACGGAGTATTGATTACTGTGCACGGAGTTCCAGACAATTTTGTCGTCAGGACTATATCATCCTTTCCGTAATCTACACAAGCTTGCTTATACCCTTCAGACACATCTGATTCTTCAGAAGCAATAAAAACACTTCCCATAGAACAACCGTCCGCACCATGCTCAATCATTTCACGGATTTCAAACCCATTTCCAACTCCACCTGCCGAAATAACAGGAATCGAACATTCCTTTTTAAGCATAGGAATCAACTCTTTGAACGACATCGGCCCAGCATGTCCACCCGCCTCTTTGTTGACAGCAATAATTGCATCTGCCCCCAATTCCTCTACTTTCTTAGCGTATTTGGCATCCACCACATCACAAAACACTTTCACCCCAGCTGTCTTCGCACTGCGGATTGTTTCTTCAGGGGATCCCAGTGATGTGATAATGAAATCAACCTTCTCCTCACAGCAAACCTTTAACTGTTCCTTGAAATTAAAATTCGATTTATTCACAATTAAATTAATCCCGAAAGGTCCACCAATTTCATTTTTTATTTCTCGAATCACCGTCCTCAACTCTTCAACTGTTCGATAGTTCATTGCAGGTATTGCACCTGTTGCCCCAGCTTTTATTGCCTCAACAATCATTTTCTTATTTGAAACAAGGAACATTGGTGCCACAATGACTGGAAAGTCAATTCCCAACATTTGACTTAATGCACAGTTTTTTGGATCTGGAATCATGAAGCGAAGATAGAATTTTTTACTATGTATGCACAATTATTTCTCAACTAATATTTGTTTTAGCCAAGAAATACACCCGATAGCTTTTTCTAGTTACATTTGTTTTATGAGCAAAACAAAAGTGTGGATTCAGGCAATGCGATTGAGAACCCTGCCTCTCTCTTTATCGGGAATTATTCTTGGTTCTGGTGTTGCTCATCATCAAGGATACTGGAATACATCTATTTTTATTCTTGCGCTTGTAACTACCGTTCTTTTTCAAGTTCTCTCGAATTTCGCGAATGATTTGGGTGATAGTGTAAAGGGAACAGACAACAAACAACGCGTTGGACCAGAACGAGCTGTTCAATCAGGTGCGATTAGCCGAAAGGAGATGAAACGTGCTGTAATTCTCACATCCATTCTCAGTTTTATTTCGGCATTCTTTCTAATCTATTTGGGTGGACGCGGAATGCCAATGAATGTCATCTGGGTATACATCGGACTGACAATCGCTTGTGTTCTTGCGGCAATCACCTATACCATTGGAAAAAAAGCATACGGTTATCACGGTATGGGCGATCTTATGGTACTCATTTTCTTTGGTGGAGTGAGCGTTCTTGGTGTTTATTCACTCTACGCGAAGTCCTTTTTATGGGAAAACATCAATCTAGCTATTTTTGTTGGATTACTGAGCACTGCTGTTTTGAACCTTAACAACATGCGCGACTATTACAACGATAAACGCTCTGGGAAGAACACACTTGTGGTTAAAATGGGACCAGATCTCGCCAAGTTCTATCATATGCTTCTCATTTTGGTCGCATTGATTTCTTTAGTTGTGTTTATCAAAAAACTTGGAGAAGAGGAATTATTAATTGCTCTAATACCTTCTGTGATTCTAATATGGCATATGTATAAGGTTATGAAAACCACAAACCCTAAGGATTTTGACCCAGAACTAAAAAAGGTCGCGCTTTCAACCTTTGCTATTTCGCTTTTTGTTACAATTGGTTTGATTTTGGTCTAATGGAAGCGCGTTTCTATAAAAAGACTTTTCATTTTAAACGCCCGAGTGGCACAAGTCGAGGCATTCTAACAGAAAAACATGCATGGTTTATCGAGGTTTGGGAATCTGGAAAACCAGAAATAATTGGAACTGGAGAATGCAGTGTGATTCCAGGGCTCTCGCCTGATTTCAACGATTTTGATTCCTACGAATCCAAATTAACTGAAGTTTGCGCAGACTTATCACAAGACCTTAAGGACTGGCCTTCCCTTAAATTCGGCGTCGAGACAGCTTTGCTCGATCTGAAAAATGGTGGCGAAGGGGTCATCTTCGCGAATGAATTCGTTAGAGGTGAAAAACACATTGCGATCAATGGACTAGTTTGGATGGGCGATGAAGTATTTATGCGTGAACAAATTCAAGAAAAATTGTCTCAGGGATTTTCCACGATAAAAATGAAGATCGGTGCTATTGACTTTGATGCGGAACTCAAACTTTTGAAATCAATTCGTGATGTGTATAGTGCTGATGAAATCACTTTGCGCGTGGATGCAAACGGTGGTTTTTCACCTGAAGACGCCTTGGAGAAACTACACCAACTTGCCGCACTCGAGATCCACTCAATCGAACAACCTATTCGAGCTGGACAATGGAATGCAATGCATGATTTGTGCAAGCAAACACCGTTAGACATAGCTCTCGATGAAGAATTGATTGGGATCAACTCACTTGATGAGAAAAGAAAATTGCTCAAAACCATTCGACCGCAATACATCATTTTGAAGCCCAGTTTACATGGAGGGATTTCTGGTTCAAGAGAATGGATTCAATTAGCGGAAGAATACAACATAAGTTGGTGGATGACATCTGCATTAGAATCTAATATTGGACTTAACGCAATCTGTCAATTCACTGCTGAATTTGATAATCCCCTGCCACAAGGACTTGGCACAGGATCACTGTATACTGATAATATTCCAAGTTCTTTGACGGTTGAGCGTGGGGAGATTTTTTTGAGGAGCTAATGTAGGTTTCGAGAGCCTCAACCTACAACATCAGCTTACATTTTATACAATTTACTTCAGCATTCTTTTCAGCCCAACTCTCTTCCTAGAAATATCAACTTCCATCACCCGCACTTCCACATGTTCGTGCAAGGAGATGTACTCGGAAGGGTCTTCAACGTATTCATCAGCTAAGTTCGATTTATGAATCAAGCCATTTTCCTTAATCCCAATATTTACGAATGCACCAAAGTTGGTTACGTTAGTCACAATTCCTGTCAGTACCATTCCTGGTTGTAAATCTTCGATGGTCTTAATCCTTCCATCAAACTCCAACATTTTTGCTTTCTTTCTAGGATCTCGTCCAGGCTTCTTTAATTCGCCAATGATATCTACAAAGGTATATGCATCAATTTCTGGAAAATCAGTTTGCTTCATTGCTGACAAGACCTCGGTATTTCCCATCAAGTCTTCAACCCGCATGTTCATCTTCTTTGCCATTTTCTCCACGAGAACATAACTTTCAGGGTGAACAGATGAGTTGTCCAAAGGATTCTTCGAATTGCGAATTCTGATAAATCCAGCTGATTGCTCAAATGCCTTTCCTCCCAAGCGTTTCACTTTCTTCAACTCATCACGTGATCCAATTCTTCCATTTTCCTTTCTGTAGGCTACAATGTTCTCTGCTAATGTAGGTCCCAATCCCGAAACATAACTCAATAAATATGGCGAAGCTGTATTCACATCCACTCCAACTTTATTCACACAAGAGATAACAACATCGTCCAAGGATTCCTTCAACATGCTTTGATTTACTTCATGTTGGTATTGTCCAACACCTACCGATTTTGGGTCAATCTTCACTAATTCTGCCAAAGGATCCATTAATCGACGTCCAATAGAAACAGCTCCACGAACAGTGATATCGTAATCAGGAAATTCTTTTCTTGCTATAGGGCTCGCCGAATAAATTGATGCTCCATCTTCACGAACAACAAACACCTCAAGATCTCGGTCGAAGTGAATATGCTTTATCATTCGTTCTGTTTCTCTGCCTGCAGTTCCATCACCAATTGCGATAGCTTCCATCTTATACGCTTGAACTAACTGAGCAATTTTCGCTTTTGCCTTTGATTCTTCTTTCTGAGGTGGGTGCGGAAAAATGGTTGCATTCGTGATTAGATTACCATTTTCATCTATGCATACGACTTTGCAGCCTGTCTAAAACCAGGATCTATGGCCAGAATTCGCTTCGATCCAAGCGGTGGAGATAAAAGCAACTGTCGTAGATTTTTAGAAAAAACATTGATTGCTTCTTTGTCAGCTTTCTCCTTAGCCACATTCATAATCTCATTCTCCAAAGAAGGTCTCAAAAGTCTTTTGTATGCATCCTTGCAAGCATCATAAACGAGATCAGAACATTCTTCATTTCCCTTAACAAAAAAGCGTTCCAAGAATTCAAGCGCTGACTCTTCATCGGGGCGCACTTTCAATGAAATAATCCCTTCTCGTTCCGCACGGTATAATGCCAAAAACCGATGTGAAGCACAATTATTTAAAGACTCCGAATGATCAAAATAATCTTTGTACTTCTCCCCTGCTTCTTCCTTCCCCTTTACCAATTTCGATTTTACCGTAGACCTTCGCTCAAACAATTGTCTCAAACGCGCCCGTGAAGTTGCATTTTCATTGATCCATTCAGCGATGATATCCTTTGCTCCTTCGATAGCCATTTCTTCGTCAACGACATCTCCTTTAACAAATCGCTCAGCCATTCTTTCGGGATCACCTCCGCGTTGGGACATTATCATTTTAGCCAAAGGCTCCAGCCCCAGCTTCCGCGCTTTCTCGCCTCGGGTTTGACGTTTCTGTTTGTACGGCAAATAAATATCTTCCAACTGCACAGGATCAAAGCACGACTCGATCTGCGTTCTTAAATCATCGGTCAATTTTTCTTGTTCACCAATCGCAGAAATAATTGTCTTCTGTCGACTGATTAGATCCTCATGTTTTTTAGCTTCATCACGAATCGAGGCAATTTGCACCTCATCTAATCCACCAGTCCTCTCCTTTCGATAGCGGGCAATAAACGGAACTGTAGCTCCTTCCTTCAATAACTCAATGACGCTTCGAATGCCTTTTTCGTTCAATGAAGTTCGTTGCTGTATAAATTTATCCTGTTGCATTCCGTAAAAATAGCCATCCAAATTAAATCCTAGATGATTGACGATGATTTACATCAATTTACATTGATTTACCTGGTTCTCCTTCATTGATAATTACTTTTCGAATCAAATAAATTACTGTTTATATGAATAAATACTTAATTGGAATTCTGTTCTTATTTGGCGTGACTTTTTTTGCGTGTTCACCCAAAGTTGTTCCAACGACTAATGAACCAATTCCACCAACCACCGATGTTAGCTCAATGTCACCTGACGCTTTAACAGGAAAAAAAATCTATGGGAATCAGTGCATTGGTTGTCACGAAGCAAAGAACATCAAATCGTACTCATCAATACAATGGGCAACCATATTACCCGAAATGATAGAGGCTGCAAAACTCAATATGGAAGAAGGAAGACAGGTAGCGCTCTATATTGATTGGGAACTAGGGAATCATTGATTATTTGACGAAAAATTTTAATTGAATTCTAATAGAAGAGCGTTGATGAATAAAGTCATATTCTATAACTAAACTGTCTTCTTTTTGTATCTTCGGTTAATGCTAAATGATTTGGTAGTTATTGATGCCAGCACCGTGCTGGCTGGACCATCAGTTGGAACTTTTTTTGCTGAATTGGGTGCCAAGGTGACGAAAGTTGAACATCCACGTTATGGTGATGTAACACGTAGCTGGAAATTACCAACGGAGGATCCTGAAAGTTCTATCTCAGCTTATTTCAGCAGCATCAATTTTAAGAAAACATATGTAAAACTGGATTTACGCCAATCGAATGATCACGCTGAATTCTTGAAACTTGTCGAAACAGCAGACATCTTAATTACCAATTTCAAAAAAGGTGACGATAAGAAGTTTGGAATTGAAGACGATGCGCTTCGAGCAATGAACCCGCGGTTGATCATTGGAAAAATAAATGGTTATGGTGAAGAAAGTGATCGAGTTGCTTATGATTTAATTTTACAGGCTGAATCTGGATTTATGTCCATTAATGGTACTCCCGAAAGCGGTCCAGTTAAAATGCCCGTCGCACTAATCGATGTTCTTTCTGCTCATCATTTAAAAGAAGCTCTATTATTGGCTCTGTATGAACGCACCACTTCTGGGAAAGGCAAATCTGTAAGTGTCTCCCTGTATGATGCTGCAATAAGCAGTCTTACGAATCAAGCCTCTAATTACCTAATGAGTAATCGCGTTCCACAGCGAATTGGGAGTCTACATCCTAATATCGCACCGTACGGAGAACTCTTTGAAACCAAGGATAATGCACTCATTACCTTCGCCATTGGTTCAGACGTACATTTTTCGAAGCTATGTATGGTTCTGAAGTTAGAAGAATTGATAGATGACGTTCGGTTTGCAAGCAATCAACAGCGCGTAGTCCATCGATCGGAGCTACAAGTGTTGATTCAGGAGAAAATAAAACCGCTGGTTGCAAAAGAACTTCTGGAAGAATTACAGTTACTAAATGTTCCAGCAGGAAAAGTGAAAAATCTTAAAGAAGTATTTGAGGATGAGGCGGCAAAAAGTCTTATTCGAACAGAGACAATCGATTCACAGGAGACGAAACGTATCACCTCACTTGTTTTTAAATGATGATCGAAATCCGAACTCCCAAGAACCAAACTGAATGGGATGCATATTACGAACTACGCTATAAGGTTCTACGGGAACCTCTGGGAAAAGAACGCGGTAGTGAAAAGAATGACGGAGACCTAACAGGCAAGCACTTCGCACTCTATAATGATAATGTTCTAAAAGCAATCGCACGATTAGATCAAGCAGAAAAGGATGTATCACAAGTTCGCTTTGTCGCTGTTGATGAAAACTCACAAGGCAAGGGCTACGGAAGACTGATTATGGAAGCAACAGAGGAAGACTCCATAAAAAATGGAAACTCTAAAATGATTTTGCATGCTAGAGACTATGCTGTAGATTTTTATCTCAGAATGGATTATACTCTCGTTGAGAAAAGTCACAAGCTATTCGGTGTGCTTCAGCACTTTCTGATGGAAAAAATATATTGATTACTTCAACTTTCGAAGACGATCATCCATCTTTTTTGTGACATATTTGAAAAGGAGTGTTGTATCCTTCTCATTTAATTTCTTTCCGAATCGAATCACTTTGCCCATATAATCAAATTCAATTCGCTCTCCTCCGCGAATCCATGGTGATTTTTCCCATGCCGATTGAATAGAACGCTCTTTGGGCTGAAAGACTCTGATCTTTGAAATGTTCTCTAAATAATACGGAGCGGCTTTTCCATATTTTTTAATTGACTTTTTGTAAGTCAATGAAACTTCATCAATCTTAATAAGTTCTTTACCCCACAGGAGCCAGAAAAAGGATCTAGTTACGCGAAATGCGTAATACGACCAGAAGGTTAAGAAGACAATGAGAATAATGGTTTCTTGCTCGGTAAAAGTCATTACGAACAAAGACCACACTACAGTTGCCCCTATTGCAAACCACATCCCTACCCAAGCACCGAGCACAGCTTTTAACCAAGTTACGTTCTCAGGATAAATAACAATAGTTGATTTATTCTTGTCATCAACGAAGCTAATGCGTTCTCCAATCCATTTCATGGGACAAAATTATCTTTTTCTATGCTTGATGCAAAAGAAAAGGGTGACATTCCGATAATTATCGGAAGTCACCCTTAACATGATTAATGTATTTTCTTATTTCTTAACGATAATCTTCTTCGTCAATTTAGATGTACCATCTGTAACCGTAACAAAGTAAACACCGTTGCGAAGATTCATATTGAATGGTAAGCTAGCATTTCCTACAACACTCATTTTCTTTGAATAGATAGTCTTACCTAGGATATCAACCAACGTAACAGTTGCATTCTCCATAGACATATCTGTGTAATCCAATACGAAGTTTCCGTTTGAAGGGTTTGGAACAACGTTCATTGAAGCGTTCAACACTTCTTCCTCAAGCCCAACACCAGTTGTTTCAACAAGCATTAAATCATCTACGTAGTACTCACACGCAGCTGTTGCATCTCCAGATGCTGAATACAAGTTAATTCCTCCGAAAGACATGTTAGCTCCAGTTCCAGTACCGTCAGCTTCAAGTGACAATACGAATCCAGATCCTGCTTGAACACCTTCAATCCAGATATTACCCATATCAGAATCAATATCAACAACACATACAACATCAATCCATGCACCGTTAGTATAGTTGAATGTATACTGTTGTCCAGCAGCAGCAACATAACCAGCACCAGCAGCGTCGAAATAAATCTCAGCTAACCAAGCAGTTCCAGGAACAGCTCCATCCGACTGAAGATTAAAGTAACCTCCCATTCCAGAAGCAACTTTGTATTTCATTGAGAACTCATAACGACCGGCTGTGTAATTTGATGGAAAAACAACCATCGCATCTTGAGAACCACCAGCCTGTGGACCAGTAACCTGAACTGAGTTTGATGGACTGCTTGATTCTGCAGATGTAACAGGTACATCATCTGAACTACCAGCACCCGTCACTCCTGACCAAGTTGACATTACTGAAGATACGTCTCCAGCCCAGTCCTGATCATTGTAAGTATCGAAATTTTCTGTAAAAATTGTTGTTTGCGACATCGCAAATAAAGGCACCGCAGCGAGTGCAGAAAGTAGAATTCTTTTCATACGAATTAGTTTTAGTTTACACGAAGATACAAATATTATCTTTTGCGATTCTACTTGATGTATCTAAAATCTTCTCCACTTTTTATTTCGGCAAGTGTGTGAAATATTAATCGGATTGTGTTCTCCACATCCTCTTTTCTACACATCTCAACTGTAGTGTGCATATAACGAAGCGGTAAAGAGATTAAAACACTTGGCACACCTTCATTTGAATATGCAAATGCATCAGTATCGGTGCCTGTTGCTCGTGAAGCTGCAGCACGTTGAAACGGTATTTTATTCTTTTCTGCTGTTTTAATTACCTTCTTCAGTAAATTATTTTGAACAGCTGGCCCATACGTCAACACTGGACCTTCACCAGAACTCAAATCACCATTTTCGATCTTGTTAACCATTGGCGTTTGGGTATCATGGCATACATCAGTTATAATAGCTATATCTGGTTTAATTTTTTGTGCAATCATTTGTGCACCACGAAGACCGACTTCTTCTTGAACGGCGTTTACTATATACAAAGCATATGGAAACTTCTTTTTCTCCTTCTTTAGAAGACGCAATACCTCAGCAATCATAAAACCGCCCATGCGGTTATCAATTGCACGACCAACATAGCGGTTCTTATTCAAGGTCATAAATTCATCTTCGAAGGTAACAACACAACCAACATGAACTCCCAACTCTTCTACTTCTTCTTTTGTCGAACACCCGCAATCCAGAAATATATTCTTCAGACTAGGCGTTTCTTCTTTTTTCTGACGCATGTGAATTGCAGGCCAACCAAAAACAGCCTTCACGATCCCCTTATCCGTATGAATATTGACGCGCTTTGATGGTGCAATCATATGATCTGAACCACCGTTTCTACGAAGATAAATGAACCCATCTTTGGTTAAGTAATGTACAAACCATGAAATTTCGTCGGCATGCGCTTCGATTACTACTTTATACTTCGCCGTAGGGTTTACCACGCCAACAACAGAGCCATAGTTATCCGTAAAATACTCATCGATGTAGGGACGAATATGATCTAACCACAATTGCTGTCCCTCAGATTCAAAACCTGTTGGTGAGGCGTTATTCAAATACTTCTCTAGAAACTCTTGGGACTCTTTCGTTATTATCTTCTTCATGGATACAAAATTTCAAAAATCAAATGTAATGAAACTTGTTTAGCGCAACAGAGTGATATTTCCTTTAACGATATTCTCAATGTCGTCAAGACATGTTACTCTAAGATAATAGTCATAAGTGTCAGGATCCATTTGTTTACCACGGAATTGACCATTCCATCCGCTAGAACGATCAAAGGATTCAAAGATTAATTCTCCCCAACGATCGTAAATTCTAAATTCCATTTCTTTGATCAAGGCACCACGCACATAGAGAATATCGTTCTCTCCATCTCCATTTGGTGAAAACGCATTCGGCACGTATAAGTATGGCTCTTCACACAAGAATTCGTACGCCTTAACCAAAACAGTGTCCTGCTTCAAGCATATGCCGTCTGAAACTATGAACGTAAATAATGTAGTCTCATCAATTGTAGCATCCGTTTGCAAGGATGTTGGACTTGCCACTCCCGTTTGAGGAACCCAAAGGTATGTGTAGCCAGCAGGCTGTCCTGTCAATACAACTTCACCTCCTTGAGGCACTGTATATTCCGATGCTGTTGCTAAAACACTATTATCTGGAATATATCCTACGTAAACCTGGATTGAATCATTTACCACGCATCCATTAGAAGAAGATGCGGTTACGTATACATATTGAGTCGTAAATGGATTTACTTCAACACTGTTGGCTGTAGTCGGATTCACAATCACAGAATCTGGCGACCAAACATACGTAAACGATATTGATGGATTCGAATTTGTTGCTGTTATAACGGTACTCTCTCCTGCGCAAATAGAATCATTACCAGACAGCACCAGTGCGGATCCTATAAAATCGACGACGACACTATCTATGACGGAACAACCGCCATTGCTTGCCTCGACGTAATATGTCATTGGACCAGGAGGTGTGACAGTGAAAATTGAATCGGCAATATTGGGATTCAATGTATCTGAAAACGACGAATTACTTGACCAAACAAACTGTGTTGCCGAACCATTTGTAAAGGCAGTAAGATCAATCGGAAGCGGAACGCAAAGCTCCTGATCTGTTGTTACCGATAAGTTTAAGGAATCATATACGGTAATGGTTATTTCGGCGGTATCGGTCAATAAACAAATACTATCGGTCACGTACAAAAAGACAGTATACACGCCCACTGAATCGTAGGTAACCACTGGCTCAAAAATGACCGATGAAGTATCCCCATTTCCGAATTCCCAGAGGTACGAATCAGAATCCGTCGAGAAGTTTTCAAAGGTGACTGTAAACGGTAAACATCCAATATTATCGTCCACGCTAAATTCCGCATTCGGTATCAATTCAAAGTCGAACTTGAATACAAGGTTATTACAATTGGTACTTAGGTTTGAATCTGACCATGCGCCTGGCGTTGTTGGGAAATCACTATTACCACCGCAACCACCACAAACCGATTGATAAACTACACCATTCTTATCAAACCTAGAAGTTCCTCCATCCACGTGTTCTTGTGCTGATCCGCCTCCCATGTATGTTCCATAAAGAATTCCAGCCATTTCGCGTTCAATTACGAGCAAATAGAAATCAAACCCATTTGGTGCGGTTCCAAGATATGCATCTGGAGTAACTGGCATTCCAGAAAGCGGCGTTGCCTGTAAGATATTTGCCCCCCAACCACTGATGTAAATGTTCCCGCAGATATCCACAAGAAACGCAGCTGGCGAAATATTTATTGACGCACTTCCATTTCCAAATACGGTAGAATTAAAAACTGAATTCAAATCAGGGTTCAGTTTAATTACAAATTGGCTACTTCCTGGATTTACAAACGTTGCGTTGATAACGGGGAAACTTCCTCCCTCGGATTGCCCAAGTAAAAATACATTGTCATCACGGTCAATTTCTACAAAGAAGGCTTGATCATAGTTCGAAGTTCCGACATATGATGCATTCGTTACAGTTGTTCCAGCTGTGTTGAGTTTGGCAACAAACCCATCTGCTATACCTCCATTATAAGAGTTCTGCCAGCCACTTCCCATATTCGGGAGGTCAATTGAACTTGTTCCACCAGAAAAAACGACGTTTTGTGAAGAATCTACCTTCAACGAGTAACACGCATCATTATCACTTCCACCGTAGTAGCTTGACCATTGCAAGGTGGATAGACCCGAGTTCAATTTAAAAATCACACCATCTTGCATTCCAGCATTGGACGCTTGAAAAGGTGACTGTGTTGGAAAGTCTGTAGAGCGTGTGCATGAGGCAATGAGGCAATTATCAACCGAATCTAACATTATCTCTCCTCTAAATTGATCGCCATAATTTAAGGTCAATGAATCATAAGCCGCTACTGAATTATAAATTCCTGAAGTCACTTTATAGTTCACACCATCATTTGAACTTCCACCGATATATGTAGATGCCATTAGATCTTGTCCATTTGCACTAATCTTCGCTACATAAATATCTGTTCCTTGATTTCCAAAATAGACACCGTTGTAATAAAAATTCGAATTCGCGGCACCACCACCATGACTTCCTTGATATCCATTTTGAATTGGAAAATCAGTACTTGAAGTCGCGCCATAGATGTATAAGTTGTTCGACTTATCGCAAATCATACTCTGTGCAGTCTCTGTTCCTTGCGTTCCATCTCCGCCCCCTAAAAATGTCGTCCAAATCATTGTTTGTCCATCTGGTGCATAGCGAGAAATAAAGGCATCTGTGATTCCATACGTAGCATTGTTCGCAACTGTGAAGTTCGACGTTACATTATAAGCGGAAGGATCTGGAGTCGGGTATGCATTTCCATATATCATACCTCCAGAATATGCTGTACCATCGTAACCGTACGTGGCTGTCATTCCGAAATTATCTGTTATAGAACCGCAGTAAGTCGCGAATACCAATACTGGATCAATAATCAAAGTTGCATTTGGGTTGTACGCACCTAGCAAGAATGAAACCTTATCACCTTCCAAGGCAAAACTACATGAGACCTCTCTGATATTACCGTTTACTATTTGATATGCATATGGCTTTTGCTCGATGATTTCGCCCAATCGCGTTTGAACAACCAAGTTCCCTCTTTTGTCAATTTTTAGTTTCTCTTGCCCTGCATATTCTAACAAAATTTGATTTGGATCAACACGTGGCGCAACATGAAACTCGTATTTCAATTGTTCCAATTCCTCGATCAGTTTTAAATCAATTCCATCGTATAAATTTTTCAAAACAGCCTCGCCATACCCTTTTACATTTGAAGCCCATTTTGACTCATCATTTCCTATGAAGTAATTATAGTAATTCTCCGTTGGTTCAGCTTTTTCAATTTCAGTAACCTCATTTGCACCTAAGAAATTAAGATGCACCACCGTCTGTTCTATTGTTGGCTCAACATACGCATCTTTCGAGGCTGTATGAATAGCATGCACGACAGAAAAATCTTGCAAGTGAAACACCATTTTCTTTTGTTGTACCCACAGATTCCCTCCTTCAAACTGACTTTTGAATAAAATTTCATTGTGCCACTGGCCTTTGTTTTCTACAAATGCGTGGTGAATAGAATGTGAATGATTAACCTCCTGTGCTGATCCACAGAGTGAAAGAAGGGTAAAAAAAATGAATAAGAAACCAGTTTTCATAGCAAGAAGGTTACTCTAAATTAGTGAATTTCAAGTAAGACGCAAAAAAGCACTGAGAAGTTTACTAAAACAGTTAAATTTGGCTAGATCGAAAATCCAATGAAAAATCGAATTACAACCCTTTTTAATATAAAGTATCCATTAATTCAAGCAGGAATGATCTGGTGCTCTGGATGGAGACTTGCTTCCGCTGTTTCAAACGCTGGTGGACTAGGAATTATTGGCTCAGGCTCTATGTATCCTGAAGTTCTTGAAGAACAAATTATCAAATGTAAACAGGCAACCAACAAGCCGTTTGCCGTCAATCTTCCAATGCTTTACCCAGATATTGATAAGCACATCGAAACAATTATCAAACATAAGGTCCCCATTGTTTTCACTTCAGCTGGAAATCCAAAAACATGGACTGGACATTTGAAAGAACACGGAATTAAAGTTGTTCATGTTGTATCCAGTGTAAAATTCGCAAAGAAATCCGAAGAAGCTGGCGTGGATGCAATAGTTGCAGAAGGCTTTGAAGCAGGAGGTCACAATGGACGAGATGAAACTACAACAATGTGTTTGATACCAATGGTTGCCAAAGAACTAACAATTCCTGTTATTGCAGCAGGTGGAATTGGAACTGGTCGCGGAATGCTTGCAGCTTTGAATCTTGGCGCGGACGCAGTGCAGATCGGAAGTCGATTTGTTGCAAGTACAGAATCGAGTGCACATCTGAATTTCAAGAATGTTGTTGTAGATGCAAAAGAAGGAGATACCTTGCTTACTTTGAAAGAACTCACCCCTGTTCGATTGGTGAAGAATCCATTTTTTGAACGGCTACAATCAGCCTATAATGACGGAGCTACTACTGAAGAATTAAAAGAAATTCTAGGAAGAGGCAGAGCCAAAAAAGGAATGTTTGAAGGTGATCTTGAAGAAGGCGAACTTGAAATCGGACAGATCTCTGGATTGATAGATTCTATTAAACCTGCGGCAGAGATCGTAGAAGAAATTATCTTGGAATACCGCTCAGCGCTTGCTGAACAACAAAATGACAAATACCAGTTTTAATGCTAAAATTTGATCGATTTACCTTAGAAAACGGACTAACGGTTCTGTTTCATAAGGAAATTACAACCCCCATGGCTGTTGTGAATACCCTGTACGATGTGGGAGCTCGTGATGAGTCCGAAGACAAAACAGGATTCGCACATTTATTTGAGCACCTCATGTTTGGCGGGTCTATCAATATTCCTGAATTCGACACGCCGCTGCAGCGCGCTGGTGGAGAAAACAATGCATTTACATCGAATGATATTACAAACTATTATGATGTTCTGCCTGTTCAAAATATTGAAACTGCACTTTGGTTAGAAAGCGATCGAATGCTTTCGTTGGCATTTACAGATAAAAGTCTGGAGGTACAACGCAGTGTTGTGATAGAAGAATTCAAACAACGCTACCTAAATCAACCGTACGGAGATGTTTGGTTGGAACTACGCCCACTGGCATATAAAGAACACCCTTATCGTTGGGCAACAATTGGAAAAGAAATTTCCCACATTGAAGATGCCACGATGGAAGATGTGAAGTCGTTCTTCGCGAAGCACTATGTACCTTCCAATGCTATTTTATGTATTGCAGGAAACCTTGAGCTTGATGAAGTGCGCCGACTAGTTGAAAAATGGTATGCTTCAATTCCGTCTGGAGCCAAACCTAAAAGAAATCTCCCAGTTGAACCTATTCAAAAGGAATTTAGAGAAAAAACCATCGAGCGCAAAGTACCCGCAGATGCATTCTATTATGCTTTTAAAATGGTTGATCGCCGACATGACGATTATTTCACAGTTGATGCATTATCTGACGCCTTGGGAAGAGACAAAAGTTCACGACTCTACGTCACCCTTAAAAAAGAACAAAACCTTGTTTCAAACATCAGTGCATACGTTACAGGCTCCATTGATGCTGGCTTACTCGTTATTTCTGGAAAACTGAATGAAGGTGTATCTTTTGAAAAATTCGATAGTGCACTTTGGAAAGAAATTGAGAAAATTCAATCGACCGTTTTATCTGAGGATGAACGTTCACGTATTATGAATAAGGTTCTTACGGCGAAAGAGTTCCAAGATCAGGGAATCCTCAATCGTGCCATGCAATTATGCAACTACGAACTTTTGGGAGATGCAGAGATGGTCAACCAAGAAAGTGAAATTTATCACCGAATTACAAGTGAGGACATTCAACGTGTTGCACAGAGCACTTTGCAGAAGACGAATTGTTCATTGTTAAAAGTTAAAGCCTCGAACAATGCTGAATAGAACTGTACAACCATCGTTAAAGGAAATTGAAAAAATTGATTTCGTAGCACCTGAAAAACATGCTATCAATGCGCATGTGAACTTGTACCACATGAAGAGTGTTCCGAACGAAACAGCTCGTCTGGATCTCTATTTTGATGCTGGAAAATGCAAAGGCACAAATGGAATCCCGTTATTTGTTAGTGGACTTCTATTGTCTGGTACGGACGCCAAGTCTTCTACTGAAATACATGACATAATTAACGGGCTCGGCGGATTTTTTGAAACGGGTCTTTCCGTTGAGAATTCAGTGGTGAGTATCTACTGCTTAAGAGAAAACCTTGATGCGATTTTCACAACCTTGATGGACGCTATTCAAAACCTTTCTTTTCATGAACAAGAAGTTGCAGAATTTCTTGCCGACAAGAAACAACAATTTAACATCAGTCAAGAAAAAGTTAGTTTTCTTGCACAACGTGAATTTCAGAAAAAACTATTCGCTTCTAATGAAAGCTACGGATCAGTTACTGAATTGGAAGATTTCGACAATGTCAGCATAAATGATCTTAAATCTTTTCATAAGCGCCATTACCTAAACGGCCTTTCAAAAGTTGTAATCGTAGGAGATATTGAACAAAATTTAGTCGAGAAAATTTCTGAAGCATGCAAACCAATGGCAATTCAATCGACCGCAAAACATGTTGATCTATTAAGAAATGATTCGGGAGAATTTATTCATGAGAAAGAGGGGGCTATGCAAACTGCCATTCGAGTTGGGCGAACGCTTTTCAATAAAAAGCATGCTGATTTTCTCGATTTCCTGATCCTCCACACAATCCTAGGCGATTATTTCGGAAGTCGTCTCATGTCCAACATTCGGGAAGACAAGGGCTATACTTATGGTATTGGGACAGCTCTTTCTGAATTGAGTGAGACGGGACATTTTTTAACGGCAACAGAAGTACGAAAAGATGTTCGCGACGCAACATTGAATGAGATTAAATTTGAATTTAATCGTTTGCGCACTGAACTCGTTCCCAATGATGAATTAGAATTGGTTAAAAGTTACATGCTCGGTCAGTTACTCAAAAGTGCTGACGGTCCATATGCCATGACAGATCTTTTTCTTGGTGCTGAACTTCAAGGTATGGGACTCGAATTCTACAATGATGCCTTAAAGGCAATTCATGAAATTACTCCAGAACGTATTCAAGCATTGGCAGTGAAATACTTGAAGTGGGAAGACATGACTATTGTTGCATTTGGGTAGCAACGAAATAGAATAACTTTCCGTCTTTATACTACGTATAAGGAAAACCCGTTATATAAATCAATGATTCGGTCATTTTTATTACTTCTGATGCTGACAAGTATGTCCTTTTTGGGACGTGCTACGCATACTATGGGGGGAGATATTACATGGACTTGTCAGGGAGGGAATTATGTCTTTCAGCTGGTTTTCTACCGCGATTGTAATGGAGCTGTTATTAATACAGCGTTTGAAAACCTTGACGTTTGGGGACATCCAACAATTTCTTCAATTCAACTTGATTTTATCTCTAGCTCTGATGTTTCACCTTTGTGTACTGAAGTTGCTGGAGGACCATTAGCCCTTGATTGTGGTGTTGGACAAGGCGGAGGAAATGGAGTTGGAGCCATCGAAAAAGCAATTTATAGAAGTGCGCCTATTGCTTTACCAGGAACACCACCTGTTGGCGGTTGGGTGTTTACCTATCAGAATTTTTCAAGAAGTACATCTGTCACAAACCTTACCGATCCATTGACTTATGGAATGACGCTGACAGCAAAAATGTTTGCGATCCCAAATTCGCCAGGTGGTTGTGTTGATAATTCTCCACAATTTCTTCAGGAGCCTTACTTCGTGAGTTGTGTAGGAGATCAATATGAATACAACATGAATGCTGTAGATCCTGACTTGGATTCGCTCAATATTTCTTTTGGAACAGCCTTAGATCATTTTCCTATGCAAGTTTGGGATCCACCAAACTATCCTGCAGCCGTGCCGTATGAACCCGGATTTTCGCCGACTTCTCCCACTCCTGGACCAGGAATGAATGCTGGGAATGTAGCGGCGCAAGTTGATCCAAGTAGTGGAAACCTTACGTTTTTAACGAATAACTCTGGGAATTTTACGGTGAAAATTGTCGCCCAATCATTCCGAGATGGCGTATTAATAGCAGAAGTAGTTCGTGAAATGCAGCTCATCGTAGTGAATTGTAGTGGCGTGAATTCGGCACCTTCGATTACTGGACCATTCGGTGGATTGTTTGAAACAACCATCAATGCTGGAGATTTAGTCAATTTCAATTTGACTTCAACAGACGTAGAATTACTTCAAGACGGAAGCCCACAAGACAATATGCTTTCGGCAACAGGATTAATGTTTGGATCGAATTATACTAACCCCGCTGCAGGTTGTGCCATTGCTCCTTGTGCGACGTTAGATGCAACGCCACTTATTGTCGCTCCGCAAGGCGTAACAACTACTTTTAACTGGCAGACTTCATGTGATCATTTGGTAAACCCATTTGGTAATGAGGCCGCCATGATTCCCTATCATTTCGTTTTCAAAGTTCAGGACAATTATTGTTCCGTGCCTAAAGTCAGTTATGCAACTGTTACGATCAACATATTAAATCCTGGAATTGTAGCAGCGCCTGTAATTGATTGTATTCAAACGAATGCCACAGGTGACGTTACGATTAATTGGTCTCCAGTTGCTGATCCTGCTGGAACCTTTACAGAATATAGAGTTTATTCACTGCAAGGTGGACTGCTAGCAACAATCCCAAATATTAATACAACGACATTTACAGATCCTGGTGTTGGACAACAGAATGAATATTACATTGCCTCTGCTTCAGGATGCAATGGTAATTCACTCAAACACTCGGATACAATCTCTAATATCTATCTGGATTTAAATAATCCTGCGAATGGGACCGCACTATTGCAATGGAATGACCCTATCGACCCTGCATTAAGCGGAATGGGGGCGTATTATCACATTTATCGCGAGTACCCTGCAGGAACATGGACATTGTATGATAGTGTTTCATATGGAACCCATTTCTACCTTGATACAATAGACATTTGTTCCGTTTTCTTAAATTATCAAATTGTCCTTCCCAATCAGCCCTGTGATTATACATCCAATATTTCTGGGGACGATTTCGAGGATATGATTTCACCTGATATACCCATTCTTAATTTTGTAACCATTGACAGTCTGACCAACCAGGTGACTATTTCATGGAATCAAAATGCACAACCTGACACGTATGGATATATAATTTACGTGGAAATCGGCGGTGCCATCGTAGAGCTTGATCAGGTATTCGGAATTGGAACAACGACGTATACGTATAGTCCCGATGTGAGCATTGGTCCCCTCTCCTATTCGGTGGCAGCATTTGATTCATGTTGGACAACCACCGTTCCGCCCACGTACCAAACATCGGCAAAGGGTGAGATACACACTACAACTTTTGTTACATCTTCACTTAACGTCTGCAATCGAACTGTCGACCTTACATGGTCAGATTATGTTGGATGGAACGATTTCGATCATTATGAAATCTATGGAAAGAGTGACAGTCAACCATGGGGTAACTTTGGTGCTACGACCGCCTCGAACTTCTTAGTAGATGTCATTGAAGGAGAAACGTACACTTTTGTCATACAGGCAATTTCGGCTTCTGGCGAAACATCATTTTCAAACTCATCGACCATTTTTATCGAGACGCCTGGACAACCAGCATTCAATTATTTACAAGTGGCGACCGTTGTAGGTGAAGAAGTTCATTTACGCCACCTTATCGATGCTTCAATATCCGTTTCGGAAGTTTCCATACAACGGTTGATCGATGGGCAATTTCAGGAGATTGATCGCATTCCTGTTACTGGAAACCAATTGAACTATGTAGATACTGATGTAGACGTCAATGCCAACACCTATACTTATCGTGTGCAGGTAATTGATAGCTGTGGTCGACCTGGAGAAATTTCCAATGAAGCCCGTTCTATTCTCCTTTCTGTTGACAATGATGATGTTCTTAAGCTGAATTATCTTCACTGGAGTCCTTATCAGGAATTCAATGGATCAATAGTCGGGTACAATATTTATCGAGGCTATGACGGAATCTTCACAGGAGGACCGATTGCAACCCTAGCTTCCAGTGAATTGTATTTCACCGATGATGTAAATAATGTTGTTTCAACTGGTCGCGTTTGTTACTATGTCGAAGCGTTAGAATCGATGAACGTCTACAGCTTTGCCGAAACGAGTCAATCGAATGAACGCTGCATTACTTTGCCGCCACTTATCTATGTTCCGAATGCTTTCATGCCTGGAGGAATCAATTCTATATTTATTCCAGTTATTTCTGACTTTGATCCAACCAACTATGATTTCAGTATCTATGACCGATTGGGACAGGTAATTTTCCAAACCAATCAACCAGATGAAGGATGGGATGGAACAATCCAGCTTTCTGGAAAAATGGCAACCAATGACACGTATGTCTATATGATCACTCTTCATGATGGAGATGGGATTGAAATCATAAAACGTGGTCACGTCACCTTGCTGAAATAAGTTTATTTTTGTCGTGTGAAGCGAATCCTGATTATTCAAACAGCCTTTCTCGGAGATGTCATTCTGGCTACACCTGTGATCTCAGAACTCAAAAGCTGTTTTCCAGATGCGCAAATTGACTTTGTCGTAAAAAAAGGCAATGAGTCGCTTTTGAGTAATCGCCCTGATTTGAATAAGGTTTATGTTTTTGATAAAACGATAGGGAAACTGAAATCGATTCGAAAATTGGTTAACCAATTTCGGAAAGAACAATATGACCTTGTTGTTAACCTACATCGCTTTGGAAGTTCTGGTATTTTGACTGGATTTTCGAAAGGCAAGAAAAAATACGGTTTCAAAAAACATCGGCTTTCTTTTCTCTTTTCAAAAACGTTTGAACACACAATTGGTGATGGCACGCACGAAGTTGAACGGAACCTTTCTATGATTCAAGAGTTTGGCGCGAAAAAAAGTGCACGTCCCTCACTCTATCCATCCAATGAAGATTTCAAAAAGATTGAAAAGTACTTAAGCGATAAGTATTACTGCATGGCTCCTTCATCTGTTTGGTTTACAAAACAATTACCTGCACACAAATGGGTAGAATTGATTCAATCACTTAGCGACAAGACTATTTACTTACTTGGTGGACCAGACGACAAAGATCTTTGTGCTAAAATCATTCAAGATGCAGGTTCACAAACGGTTATTAACCTAGCTGGAGAATTGTCATTGTTGCAATCCGCGGCACTCATGAAAACAGCAAAGCGAAATTACGTTAATGATTCGGGACCACTGCATCTCGCTTCTGCGATGAACGCCAATGTCACAGCTTTCTTCTGCTCCACCATTCCTGACTTCGGATTTGGACCATTATCAGATGATTCGCAAATTAAAGAAGTTAAAGGACTTGACTGCCGACCATGTGGATTACACGGACATAAGGAATGTCCAAAAGAGCATTTTAAGTGCGGGGAGATTTCATTGGTTGATTAGATCAATCAACTACTTCAATAATTCGAGTTCCATGATGAAATCCTCCATCAAATAGCCCTTCCCAATATCAATATCCTCTTCTCCGGTAACTTTAAATCCTACATGTTCGTAGAACTCTTTCGACTTATTGAATCGGTTAACATTTAGATGTAAGATATTCAAGTCAAGATCAAAAGCTGTATCAATGGCATGGTTAAGTAATGTTCTTCCCATTCCTTTGCCCTGACGCTCTGGAGAAACATACAAATTATGGATTCTCAGAAAGCCAGCATCAGGATAATTCGGCTCAAGTGCCATATAGCCTTTTGCCACTCCATTCTCCTTGAGTAGATAGAATAAGTGCCCAATTTGCACTTTTTCCTGAAGCGTATTTATGTTGTATAACCACTCCAACATGTAATCGAGTTGGTCCTTACTTAAGATCTCACCATACGTATGTGGCCAGATTTCGTGCGCAAGATGGTTCACGACAAATACATCATCTTTATTGAGTTGAACTACTTCAATCATTTTTATTATTTCACTATGTAAAAGAAACCGTGGAGCGTATAAAGGGTCTTCTCCTGATCATCGTATTCGAATTTCAAACTTTCTGGTGTTACTAAATAATAGTAAACTCCTTCTGTTAATGGCTGTCCTCCTTTATCTATTCCAGACCAATCATCCTTATAATCATCACTTTCATAAACAACGTTCCCCCAGCGATTGGTAACTGTCAAACTAACTTTGTCGTAATTGGAGCGGTTGTCGATCACGAAATAATCATTGGCACCATCCCCATTTGCCGTGATAATATTTGGCACAATGAGTTTACATTGATTGTAGACTTCAATTGGATCCGATTGGATCATTTTCCCACAGGCATCTGTTACCGTTACAAACATGGTATTCAAATTTTCATTTAAATCCGTGGCTGGAAACGTTAAGGTATCATTATTGACATACGAAAGCGGTTCCCAGTAATAATTGTAATCTGGCACTCCATTGGTGACTGAACACCATACCATTCCCGTTTCTCCAAATTCATCACAAACATTAATACTATCCTCCGATGTAATGGACATATTGATATAATCCTGAATTGTAATTATTGCGGTTGTTGTGTCAAATGTTCCTTCACATATATTCTCTACAATAATGCTAAACTCAACTGATTCGTTTCCTTCTATTATTCCATCTAAAAATGGTGTAATCGTGATTGTATCCGTGAAAACACCAATAGGAAGAACTAAGCTATCCGCCAAATAATTATAATCAGTACCATTTGTTCCCGTACCCGAAACAAGAATTTCAAGAACTACGCTCTCTGTCGTATCGTCGCGAATCACGATGAATCCCGCCGAACCGCAATCTTCTATCAAAATAGCATCCCCAATCACGTCAACTTGCATAGGTGTCTCTACCTCACAATTTACAATTCGATATCCAAAAGTTCTGGATTTCATGTTGATCAAAACACCATTTCTCCACTCTTCAACGCACACGGCAGCGACGTACATTCCTGTAAGATCAGGCGTCAAATTCATAAAGCCTGATTGTCCATCAATCTGAACATTCCCGCCAGGTCCAAATGGCTGAAGACCTGTCATACCGACCTCCCAAGGTACAATTGCATATGGTTCCGCTGTCTCTGGACTTGGAACCAAACCAGCTGGATCATTCACACTTATTGTCAATGGATCACACATGTAGTAGACGAGTGAGTCTCCGTCAGGGTCTGTCGCGACATGATCGAAATCTAGCGTTTGACCAGAACACAAAACAATGGGGGGATAATTGTCAAACCTCGCTGAATTATTGGGAGTAGCAATTAGGTTTGAACCAGGAATATCAGTCGTAATGGTCAATCCCCAATCTACAGGACTAGTAATGTTCTGAATACTTGATGACCAACAACACCTTTGATAAGAAACGTAATATCCTTCCGTCGATGGAGGTAATGTAATTGTATCAATATAAATCCCTCTCTCAACGCAAATATCTGTTGGAGGCGTCACACATGGATCATCATACACTATAGGTAATGTATCGATTACTGGTGAAACAAAATACTCTTGATACACAGTTCCATTGTCTAAAAAGACCGTATAACTTAACGGATTATCAAACGGGGCGCCTGCACCATTACAGTCACGGTAAATTTCAAACGTAACTTTGTATTGGTCATTTCCGAGATAATCATAATATACTTCTCCCCCAATGATATGAGCTGCATGCAATTTGCTAGTTAGGAGGAGTACAAGTATAAAAAGTAGTTTCTTCATCATGGCGTTTTACCAAAAATACTCTAATTCAATTGAAAACACAAAAGGCTGAAATCTTGCGAAATCAGCCTTTTAACTAAAACTATGTATACTATGAACTAACGTCCTCTACCTCCAGACGGACGAGGTGTCGGTGCTGGTGTTGGTTTCGGAGTGGGTTTTGGTCTTGGCGTTGGAGCCGGACGCGGCGTTGGTGCTGGACGCGGCGTTGGCTGCGTTCTAGGCGGTGGTGTTGGCCTTGGCGGTCTTGGCGTCGGAGATGTTGTAGGACGTGGCGTACTCGGTCTCGTAGTTGCTGGCCGCGGATTGCTCGGCGTATCCTTATCCGTTCTGTCTCCATTCCCTCCAATTCCACGCACATCATCCACTCTTCCAGGAGTTGGTCTTGGTGCAGGCTTTGGTGGGTTAACGTTTTCAATTCTTCCTGTTGTTGGACGAAGTACAGTACCTTTTGTTGGATCTGGAATCACTGGAGCTGGACTCGGATCAATACCTAAATAAGCATTGTCATAAATACATCCTTGCATATCTCTTCTGTCAACCCCTTGTTCTTGACAATGTCTTCTTGAACGATCAATTCTTCTACTGTTAATGTCGTTGAAATCTCTGTAAACACGTGGATAAGATCTATTCGTGTATGAGTCAGTATTCCTGCCCATCGTGTAATCAAACAAAGTTGTCTGGTGCTGAACACGGTGTAATTCTGCAAAATCTTTGGCCATATAAGCTTGTCGCTGACGATTGAGGTAATCATCATCTCCCCATCCACCGAACGAAGGTGCAGGAGACAAACCAGGCCCGTTAAAATCGTCACGGCTATTCCCGTTTGCATTTCCGAGTAAGCCACCATAATTCCCTTCTGCGCAATCGTGTACATTTACTGTAACATTCATGAACTCAGAGTTACGTGAACTTCTCATTTCTACATTTACGCTTTCACCCGTCGGCCAATAAACGATATAGTTCTTTCCTGATTTTTTGATGGTTCCTCCATGCCCTAAGAAATACGTACTTGCATTCAAATGAAGTGGTCTACCATCTAAACGGATTGGTGTGGAGTAATCTCCATCCGGATAATCACGTCCATAAATACAAACTCGATCTCCAGCAACATTCATTGCTACAGCAGTATTTAATGAGAAGTCATCTCCAACAGGACGTTGCCGCGTTTGAACCTCCATCTCGCCATTATTGGATTTTGACAATACAAACTCACCTACTGTTTGAAACGAATTCCGTGCGCCATCATACGAAACCAAATGTGGATCTCCATACGTTCGACCGCTTGTAGATTGACAATTAGGAGCGGAAATATAACGTGTCATATCAGACCAAAATTCAGCATCACCTCCATTGTTTCTTGCTGTCTTAGCGATTCTCAGCATGTTGCTACGCGTTTCATAAGGAACCATTCCAAGCATTTGATGTGGTGTAAACCTCTCTGGGAAGTTACGATCTGGAATTGGTTGATTATTTGCCATTGATTGAAGACTAGACGAAAGCCAAGGTCCCCGAACTGGGTCCCAATTCTTAAGCTCTTGCTCAATAGGTGCAAAGTCATTTGTCCGAACCGCTTTATCTTGTGCGATAGCCTCGGTTGAGAATGAAGTGAGTAAAAGTGCGATGAGTGCGTAATATATTTTCATATCCTGAAGTATTGTTTTCGACCCAACGAATTGCAAATTGCGTGCCAATTAGTACTAAACTGATTTAGTAAGGGGTTCCCAATGTTTTTTCATTACGGTTTCATCTTAAAACAATCCAAAAGATCACTACAAAATCGACTTTCCAAATAATGAGAAACGCCACTGCAAAAATCGCAATGACGTCATCATTTGTAATTTCTTTCTATTGTCCAACAGCTGTCCAATTAATAAACCAACCTCCATTGGCTGCATCAACTGGGGTTAACGGTGTACCGTCGTTTTTTTGCACGTACACACTAAATCCTGTGGAAGTAGGACTATATATTGCGGAAGCACCAACCAATTCAAAATGTGAACCGAGTCCCCCTACACTTGTAAAATATCGAGGGGTCGACGAAAATCCACATCCCGAAGTATTCACACTCAAGTAGATCGTACTTGGATCATAAACATTCCATCCAGTCCCAGCAGCAGTATTACCAGAGCACATTTCTGATCTACCTCCTGTACTTTCAACAACTGGAGCAGCTTGCACAACAAAACCACCGGAAGACAGTGAAATGGTATCCTCAGAAATACTAAGTGCCTGAATCTCATTCGTTGGATCCGCGTCAGCATCATCTGGACTTGTAATGAACCCAGAATCGTTTATCAAATCTGATGTATTGGTTGGAATGCTCGGCTGATTTGTCAAATCATTGTAATCTCCACTAAATGCATTTTCTGCCTCTTTTGCATACAATGCGTAAGGAACACTCATCAACTGTTGAGTTCCTAAGAGCGTGTACGTTGTTCCTCCTCCAGCATCGGCTGATATTTCAGCATAGTAAGGTCCATTTCCCCAATCAATGGTAGAGAATGTTCCAGAAACAACTGTACCCTGTCCAATAACCAAATTAACTAATCCAAAACCGTTCGTCGTAGGTGCAAAGGTTTCCTCGTAAACTAATGTTCCCGTAGGTGAGGTTTGATAAATGGTAATGCTAATTCCGACTGATGTAGAAGCAATAACAGTTCCTGTATTATCGCGAATCACCGCTTGATAATTGATTCCTTCTGGTGCTTGTGCGAAAGTCGTAATGCCTATGAAGGCAAATATGATGGTTAAAATTTTATTCATGACTAGTTGGTTTTTAGAATTTTAAATGTTTTAATCGCACTTCCGTCTTTTGAAAGTGATAAGAAATATGTTCCTGATGCATACGAAGAGAAATCAATTGTTTCCTTGTTTTTCGTCACCGCACTTGACCAAATTTCGCGACCATTTCCGTCATTTATTTGCATCATATGTCCAATCGCTTCATCAGAATTCTCGATGATTAACTCATGGATCACAGGATTTGGAAAGGCTTCAAATACAATTGTTGAATTCAAATCAAGAATGGACACACTTGATAGATGACTCTGGTGAAATCCTTGTGTGAGAATACTATTTCCATCAGTGATTGTTGTAATTATGGGCTCTCCCATCGTCCAACTCACTTGCAAATTTGCATTTGAGAAATCATTCCCAGCTGATGAGATGACATCTGGAGAGGCCGATTGCGCAGAGATACCAAAGACCGATAACACTGCAAGGCCGGTTAGTAGTTTTTTCATTCACGTGGCTTTAAGTTACTTCCAATATACACAGACTCAACCTAATTAAAAAATGCAAAGTGTAATATCTTCACGGGAATAGAGCAAAAAAAAAATCCCAACCTGTCGGTCGGGATTTCAATTATATAGATTGTGGATTAACCACCGAAATCATCAAATCGAACATTTTCATCTGGAACTCCCCATTCGTCACACATTTTAATGACAGCCTGATTCATCAATGGAGGTCCACAGAAGTAAAATTCAATATCCTCAGGTGATTCATGCTTTGAAAGGTATTCATCAATTACAACTTGATGCACAAAACCTGTAAAACCATCTCCTTCTGGATCACTAACATCTTTCTTATTTACCCAGTTATCTTCAGGCAACGCATCAGACAATACAAGGAAAAACTTGAAATTCGGGAAATCTTTTTCCAAATCACGGAAGTAGTGAATGTAGAACAACTCAGCTTTAGAACGACCACCGTACCAGTATGATACTTTACGTCCTGTCTTCAATGTTCTGAATAATTCGTATAAGTGCGAACGCATTGGCGCCATTCCAGCTCCACCACCGATGTATAACATCTCAGCATCAGAATCATTGATGAAGAATTCACCATAAGGTCCTGAGATAACTGCTTTATCACCAACTTTCAAGTTAAAGATATAAGATGATGCAATTCCTGGATTAACGTTCATCCACGCATTACGATCTCTATCCCAAGGCGGAGTAGCAACACGCACATTCAACATAACACGTCTTCCTTCAGCAGGGTAAGAAGCCATTGAATAAGCACGAACAACTTCTTCGTCATTCTTCATAACTAAAGGCCACAATCCAAATTTATCCCAATCAGCTTTAAACTTATCAGGTTCACCTGGATGATCTTGTGGATGTGCTGAGATATCCATATCCGAATACTTCACCTCACATACTGGAATTTTAATTTGAATATATCCACCAGCCTTGTAATCCATATCTTCTGGAATCTCAACGATAAACTCTTTAATGAAAGTCGCAACGTTATAATTCGAGACAACTTCAGCTTCCCATTCTTTAATTCCAAGAACCTCTTCTTCAACATGAATCTTCATGTTTTCCTTCACCTTCACCTGACATCCAAGACGCATGTGAGCAGCTATTTCTTTACGTGAGAAGTGAGGCTCTTCCGTAGGAAGAATTCCACCACCACCTTCAAGAACGTGACATGTACATTGAACGCAAGTTCCACCTCCACCACATGCAGATGGTAAGAAGATTCCGTTGCTTCCCAAAGTACTCAACAATGTTCCACCCCCGTCAACTTCAATTACTCTTTCACCATCATTGATATCAATGGTGATTTTTCCTGAAGGAGAAAGCTTTGCCTTTACGAACAATAGCATTCCGACAAGTACCAGTACTACGATTAAGAATGCTGCAATTGTTATACCTATTGTCAATCCCATTTTTATCCGATTTTAATAGTGTTAATTTCCTCAACAGTTATAACAACTGAAGATGCGTTTTTATCCTCTTTGGGCTTATCTTTTCCATACTTGATTCCCATGAAACTCATGAATGCGATTCCCATCAAACCAGTAATGATAAATGTAATTCCTAATCCTCTCAATGGAGCAGGTACATTCGAGTAACGAATCTTTTCTCTAATGGCCGCAATTGCTACAATGGCAATGAACCATCCAATACCAGATCCCAATGAAAACGCAGTAGCATCCAAAATTGTTGAATACTGACGTTCTTGCATGAACAATGCACCACCAAGGATAGAGCAGTTAACGGCAATAAGTGGCAAGAAGATTCCTAAAGCACCGTAAAGAGCTGGAGCGAATTTCTCAACCAGCATTTCTACCAATTGTACAATTGAGGCTACAACAGCAATGAACATAATGAATGACAAGAAGCTAAGATCTATGGTTGTAGAAACTCCATTTGCATCAACAGCACCTGCTGCCCACGCTGGGTTAATCCATTCTAATGCTCCCTCCTTCAATAAGAAGTTTTCTAACAAGTAGTTTACGGGAACCGTAACCACCAATACGAAAATTACAGCTGCTCCAAGACCTACTGCTGTCTTTACCGTTTTTGATACGGCAAGATAGGAGCACATTCCCAAGAAATATGCGAAGATCATATTCTCGGAGAAAATTGCTTTTATGAATATATCTAAAGTACTTTCCATTGTCTTTCTTTTAAAATATGATCCTAATGTTCTTCAATTAATGACTTATTACGAGAGCGTTGAATCCAAATAATGATTCCAACAACGATCAAAGCCATTGGAGGCAAAATCATCATGTTGTTGTTTGCATATCCCATTGTATAAAGTCCCCACTCTTCTCCTGGGATGGCACTTCCAAGAATTTGCTTTCCCCAAAGTGTTCCAGACCCCAATAGCTCTCTAAAGAATGCCACGGCGATCAAAATCCATGCATAACCGAATGAGTTACCAAGTGCATCCATAAATGAAGGCCAAGGCTTATTCGCCATTGCGAAGGCTTCAAAACGTCCCATAATAATACAGTTCGTAATAATCAACCCTACGAATACCGATAATTTCTCGGAGACATCAGGAAGGAAAGCTGCCAACAATTCATTTACGATAATTACCAATGAAGCAACAACGACCAACTGAACGATGATACGAATACGAGATGGGATAAGATTACGCATCATAGAGATGATAATATTACCAAATACAAGTACAAACAATACAGACGCGCTCATCACGACGGCTTGCTCAACTTGAACTGTAATTGCGAGTGCAGAACAAATTCCCAATACCTGAATAGTAATTGGATTATTATCAGTTAAGGGATCTGTTACTAGCTTCTTATTCTTCTTTGAGAATAGAGGCTCACTAGGCTTTTTTGCTTTTTCTTCACTCATCTCTCCTTAATTTTTAAATTGCTTAAAGTACAACATGTATGGCTGGAGGCAACGGTTTACCATTTCCTCAACTCCTTTAGACGTAATTGTACCACCTGTGATACCGTCTACTTTTTTATCTTTCGTACCAGACTTGTCTTTTACAACTTCGAACTTCTGGAAATCACCGTTTTCATCAGCTACTTTTTCTTGTAACCATCCATTGATAAAGAAAGCTTGCTTGATTTCAGCTCCAAGACCTGGTGTTTCTCCTTTGTGATCGAAGGTTGCACCTTTGATGGTATTCATGTCTTCATCCAAACAGATGTTACCCCAAATTGGTCCCCAAAGTCCTTTTCCTACAACAGGAATTACATAGGCTTTCTTACCGTTCACTTCTGCAATATACAATGGGTAGTTCTTATCGATATCCGCTAGTGTCTTATCACGATTTTCCTTTCGAATATCAACATCAAATGCCTCAACATCATCCTGAATCTCCCCATTCATGTTGATAACGATCGCATCCTCTAGATTCACATACTTATTGAACTCGTCAGCAGCATTTGCTCTGGTTATCGCATCCTTTTCTTCTTGCGTATCCATTAATGCCTTTACGATATCCATTTTCTTTTTGACCTCATCGTTCTTATCCTTGAACGGCTTGGTCGCCATTGCAACTCCCGCCAAGATGGCTCCAACAACTACCACCATGGTAATTGCGAAACCAAACGTATAACCATTACTATCCTTATTGATCGCCATAATTATGCAGTTTTAACTCGTTTTAATCGTCTCTTGATATTTGCCTGAACCACATAGTGATCAATAATTGGCGCCATAACATTCATGAATAGAATTGCCAGCATGACACCTTCTGGGTAAGCTGGGTTCAGCACACGAATCAGGATAGCAACTACCCCTCCTAAGAAACCGTAAATAATTTTCCCTGTTGCCGTTTGTGCTGCTGTTACTGGATCAGTAGCCATAAACACAGCACCAAATGCAAATCCTCCAATCAACAGGTGATGGAAGGCTGGCATTTCTAAATAAGCATTTCCACCTATCGCATTCATCAATAAACCACCAACAAATCCACCAACAACAAATGACAACATGATTCTCAATGAACCAACGCCAGTCATAAGCAATATCAATGCTCCAATTCCAATAGCGATTACTGATGTTTCACCAATAGATCCTGGAATTGCTCCCATCATCATATCCCAAACAGAATAGGTGGATTCCAGCAAGCCAGATGAGTCCATGTTGTCCAAGGCCTCAACACCTGCGACCATTGGTTTGTCACCACCAAATGTTGCTAAATCTCCAAGCACCGTTGATCCTGTAAAACCATCCGTTTCAGCACCAGACATCCAAACGTTGTCTCCAGACATTGATGTTGGATATGCGAAGAATAAGAATGCTCTTGCCGTTAAGGCTACATTCAAAATATTCATTCCTGTACCTCCAAAAACTTCCTTCCCAATAATAACCGCAAACGCTGTTGCAACACCAACCATCCACAAAGGAACATCGGCTGGCATGATTAAAGGAATTAGCATTCCAGAAACAAGAAATCCTTCATGTAACGAGTGCCCACGAAGGAATCCAAAAACAAATTCTATTGCCAAACCGACCCCGTAGGAAACGACGATTAATGGCAAAACAACTTTAAGTCCAAGTAAGAACTTCGTTCCACCGCTCGCCCAGAAATCAAGGCCTCTATCTCCTGCTGCAGCAACCATTTCCCAATGTCCAGTATTGTAGATACCAAACAACAAACATGGAATCATTGCGATGATTACCGTCATCATGGTACGCTTTAAATCTACACCATCACGGATGTGCGCTCCCTTTTTGGTAACATGTGCTGGGGTAAATGCTAGCGTTGCAAATGATTCAAATAGTGGATTCCATTTCTCTAGTTTACCTCCTTTGGCAAACTTTGGCTCCATTTTATGAACTATATTTTCTAAGAATTTCACTGTAATCTGATTTTAAATAAACTATTACATGCACTCTTCTCCGATAAGGTCAAGGCCTTCACGAATTTTATCTTGAATGTCAATTTTTGTCGTACACACATATTCACACAATGCGAAATCTTCAGGAGCTACTTCGTAGATTCCAAGATTTTCCATTCCATCAATATCATCTGTGATTGCTGCCTTTACCAATTGCATTGGCAGAATGTCAAATGGGAATACTTTCTCCAATTCTCCTGTAACAACAAATGCTCTTTCTTCACCATTTGTATTGGTATCCAAACGGAATCGTTTTTTACCTAACAAGAAAGTTGGGAACAAACGTGAATTTGAGAATTTATCAAATCCAGGTCCCATCCATCCTTTTGTTAAGACAAACTTCAACTGGTTCCCTTCTGGAATTACAGTGATTTGATTGTGATAGAAACCGAGGTGTCCATCTTGTTCAATCTTGTCTCCTGTCAACACATTACCACTGATAACACGAACATTATCTGTTGTAATCTGCCCTTCAAGAACACTCGAAACATTACTTCCAGCAATTACTTCGAAGTAATGCGGATCCTTAATTTCAGAGCCTGTTAATGCGATCGTTTTACGTGCGTCATACTTTCCAGTCAAGAAGTAGCGTCCAATTATAGCCACATCTTGCGCATTCACAGACCATGCAAACTCACCTTTATTGATTGGATCAATGTGGTGCATTTGCGTTCCAACATTTCCTGCTGGGTGTTTCCCGTGAATCTTATTGATCTGAACTCCACTTGCAGCTGTAAATGTTGCATCTGCTGGTGCATTGCCATTCAATGACAAATGAACTGTGCCTTTCGTCAACTTCGCGAGTGCATTCAACCCTGCTTGGAACTCTTCATTCTTTCCGTGCAATACGTAATCGAAATCGGGAGCCAGAGGTGAACTATCAAAAGCCGATACAAAAATCGCCTTTGGTTCATTTGCTGGATCTGCAATAATATCCAATGGACGTTGCTTTATGTACATCCATAATCCAGAAGCAAGCATCTTGGCTTTTACCTCTTCGGAAGACATTGAAACTGGGTCAAGAGGAGAGTCCCCCTCGAATTGAATATCACCATCTGTTGAAATGATAACCTCCATTATTCTTCGCTTCGCTCCACGAACAATCGCCTCTACTTTACCACTAACTGGTGAAGCACATTTGATTGACTCGCTATACTTATTGAAAAATATGATACTACCAGCCTTCACCTGATCTCCTTCCTTGACAACCATTTTTGGAGTCATACCATGAAAATCAGTCGGCTTAATCGACACAGTCTTTGGGAGTACTAACTCGGACTTAACCTTATTAGCAACACCTACAAGTCTGATATCCAGACCTTTTCTAAGCTTTACTGTTTTAGACATGCATTAAAGCGTTTTAAAATACAGTGGCAAAAATAAAAAATTCGATAGCATGTGTTAAGGTTCGTCAATAGGAAGATGAATAATGCAACTAATTTAGAATGGTTCTAAATTAACAATTCTTAACAATCCTAAACTCTGAAATTTTCGTCTAGGTTAGTAGAAGTGCATCTGAGTTGAATAGGTTTTATTAATTTAGGTGCTGTTAAACAACGTTATGAGTACATTAATCACATCTGGAATCCAAATTTCCGTTCAGACACAGTTCAGACAGGATTTGTCCGATATTGTAGAATCCAACTACTTTTTTAATTACAAAATTGACATTGAAAACACGAACAATTTTGATGTCCAACTGCTAACACGTGAATGGTATATATTTGATTCACTAAATGACTCTCGCTATGTATCTGGACAGGGTGTTATTGGTGAGCAACCAATTCTTAAATCAGGAGAACGATATACCTATACAAGTGGATGCGAATTGAAGTCCGATATTGGCATAATGAAGGGGTTCTATACCTTTAAGAATTTGTTAGACGGCGAAACTTTTCAAGTATTTGTACCGACTTTCAAAATGGAGCATCCAGGAAAGTTGAACTAAATCAACGTCTTCTTTTACGGAAGGCAACAACAAGCAAAATCATTGTAAAAGCACCAATAATCCAAAGAAAAAGATTTGATGATGCCTCTTCAGGCTCGGCTTTTTCTTCTTGCATCTTTACTTCGCTGATTACTTTCTGAGCATACGTGATAATTTCATCATCCGCCGTTTTCTTCTCCTCTAAATAGTCGTTAAGCTTTTTCTGTCGTTTTTCTATTCGCTTAAATTCCTCTATATAATTCTGCTCTTCACAAATGCCTAACAATTCATGTAACGCATCCAATTCATCGCCTTTAAACTCGTATTTTTTCGCAAGTTCAGCTGACTTATTGAAATTGATATAGGCATTGTGAGCATCCCCTGTCTCCATGTAATAGAAGCCAATATTGTAGTAACTCTCAATGATTCCTTTCTTGTGATTTATGCGTTCTCTTAATCGAAGGGACTTTTCAAAGTACATTAAACTCGAATCCGTTTCGCCAAGATTGAAGTGTAGAATCGCTTTGTTGTTATAAGAATGTGAAAGGTGAGCCTTTGAATTTGACTTGCCACTAAATACGATGCTCTTTTTATAATATTCACGTGACAAATCCATATTCTGTCGATCCATTTCAATCATCCCCAGATAAGCATAGGCATCAGCGGCAGATTCAAACTTCATGTGTTTAACCGCTTCATCTTTATATTTCTCAACGGTAAAAATTCCTACGGCCGTATCTCCAATAGCGCAATACGAACGTCCCAATCCAAGTTTTCCATTAAATGCGGCTGTGAGATCTGGAGAAAGGCTACCGTAGCGCAAAGAAGCGAGGTACGATTTAATTGCCTCACTGTATTCGCCTGCCAAATAATGACCATTACCAAGTTCATTATATGTTTCAGACAAGAGTGTATAATCCTCTTTATGCTCAAAATATTTTTCAGCTTCTTCGAGGTGTTTAATTCCTCCAGGAACATCTCCGCTTCGGATTAGATAACTCCCTAGAGAATTATTTCCTACCGCACGTGCAAATGTGCTTTTCTCTTCTGCCGCACTCAATATGAGTTCAACAGCCATGATTTTCAGAGAATCGAGATCGTTTCGGAGGTATTCATTCCACAAATAGTACCCAATTTCCGTTTTCTTCGTAATATCCTTCTCGTTCTGGAAATCTGCATAACTCTGCTGCCCAACGACTTGAGTACTTAAAAACAAGCTAAGCGTACACGCGGTACATATTTTAGTGAATAGTGTTTTGGTCGGCATGGTTTAAATTGTGACATTGCAAGGATAAACAACATTGCTTACTTTTGCAAAAAATCTCTTAATATGTCAAATGCACTTTTTAAAGTTCCAACAGCTGTCAACGAGCCTGTAAAATCTTATGCTCCTGGTTCAACAGAGCACACTAGCTTGATTGCCAAGTATAAAGAAATGTACAACCAAGATCCTATTGATGTGCCTATGCACATTGGAGGAAAAGAAGTTCGTACGAATGAGAAGCGTCCTATGTCTCCTCCACACGATCATAAAAAAATTCTAGGTCATTTCAATTATGGAGATGCATCTCATGTAAATGATGCAATTGACTCTGCAATGGTAGCTCGTGAGGAATGGGCAAACCTTCCATGGGAGCACCGCGCGTCAATCTTCTTAAAGGCGGCTGATTTACTTGCTGGTCCATTTAGAGACAAAATGAACGCTTCAACAATGTTAGCGCAATCAAAGAATGTTTTTCAAGCAGAAATTGATGCAGCGTGTGAATTGATTGACTTTTTCAAATTTAACGTTCAATACGTAACTCAAATATATAAGGAACAACCAGATTCACTTCCAGGAATGTGGAACCGATTGGAATACCGACCATTGGAAGGTTTTGTTTTTGCGATCACTCCTTTCAACTTTACATCTATCTGTGCTAATTTATGTGCAGCTCCTGCTATGATGGGAAATGTTGTCGTTTGGAAGCCTGCTGAATCACAAATGTATTCTGCACAAGTAATTATGGAATTATTCAAGGCTGCTGGTTTACCCGACGGTGTTATCAATCTAGTATCTGTGGATGGTCCTGTTGCGGGAGACGTAGTTTTCAAACACAAAGATTTCGCTGGCTTGCACTTTACGGGATCAACAGCTGTTTTCCGTCACTTATGGAAGGAGATCGGTGAAAACATCGCTGGATATAGAAGCTACCCACGAATTGTTGGTGAAACAGGTGGTAAGGATTTCATCATGGTTCATAAATCTGCAGATGCAGATGTAGTTGCGACAGCATGTACGCGAGGTTCATTTGAATTCCAAGGTCAGAAGTGCTCTGCTGCTTCACGAGCTTATATCCCTTCTAACATTTGGGATGAAACAAAGAAGATCATTATCGATCAAGTAAGTTCGTTTAAAATGGGTACTCCGGAAGACACTTCTAACTTTATCAATGCTGTTATCGACGAGCGTTCTTTCGATAAGATTGCTGGATACATTGATTTCGTTAAGGAACAATCCGACGCTGAAATTATTGTTGGAGGAAATTATGATAAGTCAAGCGGTTACTACATTGAACCAACTGTTGTTGTTACAACAAATAAGAAATTCAGAACGTTGTGCGAAGAGATCTTTGGTCCTGTTCTAACGATTTACGTGTACGACGAAAATGCCTTTGAAGAGACATTGGATTTGGTAGATGGAACATCGGATTACGCATTAACTGGATCAATCATTTCGAATGACCGATATGCGATTAATCTTGCTATGAAGAAATTAGAAAATGCGGCTGGTAACTTCTACATTAATGACAAGCCAACAGGAGCTGTTGTTGGACAGCAACCATTTGGTGGTGCAAGAGGTTCTGGCACTAACGATAAGGCAGGAGCACCGATGAACTTGCTACGTTGGGTTTCAGCGAGAACAATTAAGGAAACATTTATTCCCGCTACGGATTACAGATATCCGTTTTTAGGATAAAAAATACGTGTATTTTAAAATGCCGCGCAATAGCGTGGCATTTTTTTTATCCTACCAAATTTAATCCATGAGCAACTTTTCGAAAAACTACTATTCACCAAAAGACAAAAGCGAATACCTTTCTGTTACATGGGAAATGGGTTATCGCAATGTTCAGATTTATCATAAGGAGCGATTAGTACATGTCATTTCCTTGCCAAGCTCATTGCTGGATGGAATAATCATTGAGGATGAAGAGCTTGGAAAAATTTCGGTTAAGTTCACCGTTGAACGCCCCAGAAAATTGGAGATCAAAGTAAATCGAAAGAAGTATAAAACGGTCAATAAAATCAAACTAGGATACGATTTTGGCGGATTGATTGCTGTTTTTACGACTTTGGCTGTTTTCGCTGCTATTGGGTTACTAATTTTACTTGGATTGGCAGAATTCGATCTTCAAAACCCATTAGTTTTAGTACTCGTAATCGTTGACTTAGTCATTATTGCCACATATAGTTCCACGGTATTTTTACTCAAGAAGAAGAAAGCATGGGCATACTTTATTGGAGGGGCCTTGTATTTGGCAACTACACTATTCGCAACAGTTTCTGAATCATATATCATGACGAGTTTCGCTAGCACAATTGTTCTTGTTATGCGGTACGGAATTTTGGCTTATATCGTCTTTCAAGGAAAGCATATTGCCAATGAAATAAAGCGTCAACGGGAATTGACAGCAAATCCTCCAAATGATGAACTCCTTGACAATTAAAGCAAAGCGTTTAATTCAACTCTTTAAAGGAACGTAAAATTGCATTCGCCTCCTTCTCAAAGAACTCTTTTCGTTCATGGATCGTCCACAACTTCACAATGTAGACGTCCTTCTTTCCACTGATGCAGCAAAGCCAATAACTCAATGGTTTTGGCGAGCCATATTCTTTTATATCGACAGCTTTTGCTATTGCGTCAAGATCATTGATAGATAACCCAACCTGTGACGATTCCTTTATGATTTCTTTGCTCCCACAAAAAGCTTCTAGTTTTTGTTTAGCAAAAGACTGAAAATCTTCAAAGTCGATTTCATTTTTCTTAAAGCTTGACACGACTAAATAACGAGACCGAAGTAAATCACTGTATTGAATAGAAGCCCAATCATTCAACGATCGAGTTGACTTCATATTCGCTAGTACGCCAATTGAAAATAAGCTATCCTCTGCAATAACTTCCTCTAGCGAAAAATGCTCAATCTCATCATCTACTGAAATTTCTGCAATAGGATCAGAAGAACAAGCAAAGAGAATGCAAGTAAGTAAGAATGCAGAAACAACTGGGCGTTTCACAAATTAGATCTGTTTAGCGAAGACATTTGAAATAATCAAACGGCTCCAGACAATCGTTGCACTGATAATGGGCCTTGCACGCTGTGCTCCCAAATTGACTAATCAATTTAGTATTACGTGAATCACATTTAGGGCAAGGAACAACCGTAGGATCAGCAAACAGTACACTTTTATCCACTTCATCTTCTGGTGGGGCAATACCGTATTCTTTCAATTTTTTCTTGCCGATTTCAGTAATCCAATCTGTTGTCCAAGCTGGAGAAAGAACAAGTTCTACTTCAACTTTTTCTATTCCCTTCTCTGCCAATTTTTCGTGGATATCATCCTCGATTCGTTTCATTGCAGGGCATCCACTATACGTAGGTGTAATGACGATTTTACATCCATCATCCTTAAGTTCCACTTTCTGCACAACGCCCAAATCAACGACCGTCAATACAGGAACTTCAGGATCAAAGACCTCCTCAAGATATGCCCATATTTGTTTTTCTGTTACCATTCTAATCCTGGATAAGCGCGTTGCATGTACTGCAATTCTGCTAATATATATCCCAAATGCTCTGAGTGCATTCCTTTTCTTCCTCCCTCTTGTTTCCAGTTATTGGTTGGAATTGTCAAGGTTGCTTCAGAGAGCACTTCTCCAACACTTTTCTCCCAATCTTCTTCCAAGCCTTCCATCGAAGGAATTGTTCCGGCAGCAATTAGTTCTGCATCAACAGCATCGGTATAAAACAACTCAGAAGTATATCTCCACAAGGTATCAAGAGAATCCTGAACACGTCGATTTGACTCTTCGGTACCATCGCCCAAACGAATTATCCATTCAGATGAATGTTTAAAATGATACTTCGTTTCTTTCAATGACTTTTCAGCAATTGCCGCAATAGTTTCGTCCTTCGCATTCACCAATCTTTCGAAAAGTAATTTGCGATAGGCATCAAAAAGAAACTGACGCATCATAGTCATTCCGAAATCGCCGTTTGGCTGTTCAACCAACAGTATATTCTTATACTCTCTGTCACAGCGAAGATAAGCAAGGTCATCTTCTGTTCTCCCCTTCCCTTCTACTTCACCAGCATACTTTAACAAAGACGCCGTTTGACCAATAAAATCAAGCGATAAGTTAGTCATTGCGATATCCTCTTCCAAAACAGGTCCATGACCACACCACTCAGAAAGTCGATGCCCAATGATCAGGCTGTCGTCTCCGAGCCTAATTAAATATTCAAATAATGCATTCATTCACTTTCGAATTTACATGTGTTCAATTCCATCTGGCACTTCGTAAAAAGTGGGATGACGGTATACTTTCGAATCTGATGGCTCATACAATGAGTCCGCATCGTTTGGATTTGATGCAAAAAGGTTGTTTGACTCAGCTACCCAAATACTCACACCTTCTGATCTTCGCGTGTATACATCGCGTGCGTTTTCAATTGCCATGTCAGCATCTGCTGCGCGTAAACTTCCAACATGCTTGTGACTCAAGCCCTGCTTACTTCTGATAAAAACCTCCCAAAGAGGCCATTCTTTATTTGCCATTTTCTTTAAATTCTAGTGTTATGATGCTTTTCGCTTACGACGTTTCTCAGCATATGCATTTGCTGCTTCGCGCACCCATGCACCTTTTTCTTTTGCTCTTCGTCGCGTATCAATTCGATCTTTATTGCACGGTCCGTTTCCTTTAACAACCTCCCAAAATTCAGCCCAATCAATTGCTCCGAATTCATAGTGACCAGTCTCTTCGTTCCACTTCAAATCCTTGTCTGGAATTGTTAGGCCAATCAACTCAGCCTGTGGAACCGTTGCATCCACAAACATTTGACGCAATTCGTCATTCGTGTGTCTCTTAATTTTCCATTTCATGGATTGCTCGGTGTGCTTTGACTCTGCATCATTTGGACCAAACATCATTAAAGAAGGCCACCAAAAACGATTCAATGCATCTTGCGCCATTTCCTTTTGTTCGGGAGAACCTTTCGCCAAGGTTGTCATGATCTCAAATCCTTGTCGTTGATGAAATGATTCTTCCTTACAAACACGAACCATCGCACGTGCATAAGGACCGTAAGAACATCTGCACAACGGAACTTGATTCATAATCGCTGCACCGTCGACGAGCCATCCGATCGCTCCCATATCAGCCCAAGAAACAGTAGGGTAATTGAAAATGGAAGAGTACTTTGCTACTCCTGAATGTAAATCATCAATGGTTTGTTCGCGATCTGCCCCTAGTGTTTCCGTGGCACTGTATAGGTACAATCCATGTCCCGCTTCATCCTGAACTTTTGCTAACAAAACTGCCTTTCGACGTAAATTCGGTGCACGTGTAATCCAATTGCCTTCTGGTAACATTCCTACCACTTCAGAATGCGCATGCTGAGAGATCTGACGAATCAATGTTTGCCTGTAATTATCTGGCATCCAATCACGCGGTTCGATCTTTATATCGTTGTCAATTTTTTCTTGAAATTTTTGTTCAAGAATTGAAATATTTAGTTCTGTCATTTGCTTTAAAAATAGCTCACACAAATTTACTAAAATTCGATAAGCAATTTGTTATACAAGATTCATGATTGTCAATTCATTCAATTAACTAAGAAAATGAGTAACTTTGCAGGCAAATAAATAGAAGCATGACACCTAAATTTCATTCTCTAATAATCAATGATGTAAGGAAAGAAACTGAAGATACTGTCTCAATTGCATTTGACATTCCTTCGGATTTACAAAAGGACTACGCTTTTGTCTCTGGTCAGTATCTGACGCTTAAAACGGACATTAACGGAGAAGAAGTTAGACGGTCGTATTCGCTTTGTTCAGCTCCTTATGAAAATGAATGGAGAGTTGCGATAAAACAAGTTCCTGAAGGTAAGTTCTCAACTTACGCAAATTCGTCTCTAGAAAAGGGAATGAGCATGGATGTGATGACGCCCACTGGAAATTTCGTTTTGGAAACGAGTCCAGAAAATAAAAAATCATACGTTCTTATTGCTGCTGGAAGTGGTATCACACCTGTGCTTTCCATTGCTAAATCAGCATTGATTAACGAACCCAACAGTGATGTCACCTTGTTTTATGGAAACAAAGGGTTTGCTTCTGTCATCTTCAGAGAGGAATTGGAAGCGTTGAAAAATCAGCATATGGATCGATTACGTATCGTACATATATTCTCACGTGAAGCTTTGGGTAACGACATTCAAAAAGGTCGGATTGACGGTGAAAAAGTAGAACAATTGTACGATGCCTTTTTAAGCAACACTGAGGTGGATGCCGTATATCTGTGTGGACCAGAATCAATGATTCTTGAAGCTAAAGACAGCATGATAGCTAAAGGGGTTGATGCATCGAAAATACATTTTGAATTATTTACATCGCCTACAGCAAAAAGCGAACCCCTTGAAAAGGTTAGCGAGCAGCCTCAAATCGATTCGAACGTTACCATTATCGTTGACGGGGACACATATGATTTGAGCCTTGATTCTAATGGACAAAATATTTTGGATGCAGCACAAGCGGCTGGTGCAGATTTACCGTTCGCTTGTAAAGGAGGTGTTTGTTGTACATGCAAAGGAAAAATTCTTGAAGGAACAGCTTCCATGGACGTCAATTATGCATTGGAACCAGACGAAGTAGCAGCAGGTTTCATCTTAACCTGTCAATCTCACCCAACAAGTGACAAACTTGTCATTTCATTTGACGAATAACAGAACTTATGGCATTATTTAAAAACATATTTGGAAAAAAGGACAAATCAAAATCCCCTAAAGGATTTAGTGAGGTAGCGATTCTCGCAATTGACCGTGTAACACCTGAAGCAGTGAAAATTGTTTTAGACGCAACGACCGATAATTTCGCCTTCATTCCTGGACAATATTTGAACTTCAGCATTGAACTAGAGGGTAAAGAATATAGAAGGTCTTATTCAATTTGCTCTGGCACAAACACACCATTGGCTGTTGTTGTCAAACAAGTCGAAAACGGAACAGTTTCTACCTGGTTCAACCAAACAGCCGAAGTAGGAATGAAAATTTTAGTCTCCAAACCTGAAGGAAACTTTATTGCTCCAAGAGACGCTAGAAATATTGTCGCAATTGCCGCAGGAAGTGGAATTACACCTATTATGGCTATCGCCAAAGACTGTGAAGAGTCAGGGAAAAATCTACGCCTTTTTTACGGAAACAGGTCGTTGGAAACCACAATTTTCAAGGAGGAAATAGATGCTCTTCAACAAACGAAGTGTACGTATTATTTGAGTGATGTTCCTCATGAAGACCACGAAAAAGGTCAAATCAGCAAAGAGGCATTTTCAGCTATTGTTAAAGCAGATTTAGATTTATTGAAAGCTGATTGCTTTTTTATCTGCGGTCCAGAACAAATGATAATGAACACAGCTGAAGTTCTTGAATTATTTGGAGTTGCCAAAGAAAAAATCAAGTTTGAACTATTCACGACGCCTGTTCTTCTTAAAACAGAAGATAAAAAGGGGGATTCTTCCGATTTCAAAGGAAAATCTAAAGTGACAATCATCCTTGACGATGAAGAAGAAACTTTTGAATTGGCTTCAACTGGATTAAGCGTTCTTGACAAAGCAAGCAAAGAAGGAATTGACGTTCCTTATTCGTGTAAAGGTGGTGTATGCAGTACGTGCAAAGCCAAAATATTGAAGGGTAAGGCCACAATGACGATGAACTATTCGCTTACTGATAAAGATATCGAAGAAGGATACGTCCTTACATGCCAAGCACATCCAGCAAGTGAAGAACTAACAATCTCCTACGATGCCTAAGACAATCGTTGTTGTCGGAGCCAGCAGAGGTATTGGAAAGGCGGTAGTTGACTTGCTCGCACAAAATGCTGAACACAAAATTCTTGCTTTGTCTCGGAATCTTGAAAAGATGAATGCCTCATTCGGGAAATATCCCAATGTTGAATGCCATGCATTGGATTTAAATCAGTCAAATGTACGAGCACACTGTGAAGAGATCTTTCAGACTATAGATTCCATCGATGTTCTGATAAACAATGCAGGTAAGTTGGTAAATAAACCATTTACTGAACTGACACGCGAAGATCTTGAAGGGTGTTACAACGTGAATATTATTGGCGTGATGGAAACAACCCAAGCCGCTGTTGCAAAAATGAAAAAGGCGCACATTGTGAACATCAGTTCTGTTGGTGGATTCCAAGGGAGTATGAAATTCCCGGGTTTGAGTGCCTACTCGACATCAAAAGCAGCCTTGTGCAGTTTTACTGAACTCTTTGCTGAAGAATACAAGGACACTGACATTAAAACAAACTGCCTTTGCTTAGGTGCTGTTCAAACGGAAATGTTGGAAGAAGCTTTCCCGGGGTATGAAGCACCTGTTTCTCCAGAAAAAATGGCTGAATACATTGTCAATTTTGCGCTTACAGCAGATCAATGGATGAATGGAAAAATCATTCCTGTTTCACTCAGCAATCCATAGTGAAATTTTCATTTCTAAATTCTTTTCAAGAATTCGTGTTACTTTGCAAGTAATCAACATTACCTATTTATAAAACCCCTTCTTTGAAGAAACGCCAAAATATCAAAAACATGACCGAGTCTGAAATCGTCGCTATGGCGAAAAAGGACAAGGTATATTTTGGTGAGTTATACGATCGGTACTTCGAGCAAATTTTTAGATTTAGTTTTAAGCGTTTGGGAGGAATGGAAGATGTAGCGGGTGATGTAACTCAACAGGTGTTTATTAAGGCAATGGCCAACTTGAGCAAATACGAAGATCGTGGTTTGCCATTCAGCAGTTGGCTTTATCGAATTGCTCAAAATGAGGTTTCGATGTTCTTCAGAAAGCAAAAGAAAAACTACACAGTAGCTGTTGATGAAAACAGAATTCAAGACCTCGCGTCGGAAGCAAAGGTATCGACCTATATGTCAATGGATGATCAATCTCAATTGATTGAGATGCTTAACGGCCTAGAAAGTGATCACCTTGATTTAATAGAATTGCGATTTTTTCAGGAATTGAGTTTCAAAGAAATTGCCGAAATTTATGGCATTACAGAGGCAAATGCTAAAATGAGAACTTATCGTATATTAGAGCGAATAGGGAAAAAGTGGAACAGTAGCAAATGAGAAAGTTCAGTGTAAATACGGACAAAAAGAAAACATCGCCAACTGACGAGCAAATTAAACGTCAGAAGGACTTTGCGCGCCTACACCACGAATATGAAAAGTTGACAAAACGCGGAAAAAAACCATTGTACAGAGACCCTAAGCTATTTATGCTTTTGTTCATTATAGGGCTTGTTTTGTTTCTTATGTTCATGGAGTCATAATCTCACCCTTGCGTTCAGCTCCTTTTTTTCGTAATTTCATGTGATTAATTCTAACCATTGAAGAGATTACTACATCTTGCTATCTTTATTCTGCTTGCCAATAGTGCTTCAGGGCAAGATATTCATTGGTCACAATTCAACGACAATCCCATCTTTCAAAACCCAGGAAATGCAGGTCATTTTAATGGAGACATGCGGTTTGTTGGAAACTACCGTGATCAATGGCGTAGTGTAACTGTTCCGTACAGCACTTTTTCAATTTCTGGTGATGGTAACCTCTATTCGCATAAGAATTTCGGTTATGGAATCCTGTTTTTTCACGACGTTGTTGGTGATGGACAATTCAGAACAATCGAACTTCAAGCCAATGCCTCTTACCTCATAAAACTCTCTGCAGATTCCATGCACAGCGTCCGCCCAGGAATTAATGTTGGTCTCAATCATCGTCAATTGAATTTTGATCAGTTTTACTTCGATAATCAATATGATGGAATCACCTACAATCCAGCGCTGTCAACAAATGAAAATATTCAAACGGACAGAAAAAGCAATGTATCTGTGGGTATTGGATCTGTTTACGAATACTATAAAAATGATCGATTCAAGTTTACAGTTGGGGTTGGAGCGTATAATTTGAACAGACCAAACCAAGGATTTTACACCAGTGTAATCGAACGCGACATTCGCACCTCTCTGTTTGGTAAAGGACTTTTTAAACTCAATTACGACTGGGATTTGGTACCTGGAATCAATCTTTCGATTCAAGGAAAGTACCGAGAATTCAACATTGGTTCCTCTGTGAAATACACTTTGATTAATCGACTTGGGCAATACAGAGCTCTTTATGCGGGACTTTGGTACCGAAACAAAGATGCTGCGTTTATATCTGTAGGAATGGATTATCAAAGTTGGTTTGTAGGACTCAGTTATGACGTGAATTTCTCAAAACTTGTCCCTGCAAGTAGAGCACGAGGAGGCTTTGAAATAGCTATACGATACATCCTTCATAGATTTAAACCGAAAAAAATCGTACATCGAATATGTCCAGATTATATTTAATCGTCATTTTTTGTGGGTTCGCAGTATCGGGTTTCGGTCAGAATAATCTGAAGAAATTTCTGGACTTTGCAAAAGAACAACACGATAAAGGAGATTTCTTCTATGCCGCCCAATATTATGAAAAGGCCATGGAACTCGATTCTCAGACCGTAGATATTTTGTGGAATTATGCAGAAACACTAAGAGCTTACAAAGATTACCGAAAAGCTGAATTTTATTATGCGAAGGTGTATGATCGTGAGGAAGCGAGGATTTATCCGAGCAGTCTTTTGCAATGGGGCTTAATGCAGAAGCAAAACGGTAAATATGAAGAAGCGCTTGCTACTTTCAAAAAAGCAAAAAAGAAATACTATAAAGACAAAAAAGGCTATTTATACCAAAAATCGAAACGTGAACTAGCCAGTTTGGTTTGGGTGAAATCGGCGCTAATAGATACGGCCAACGTTTCCTTTGAACGGCTACCGGAAACAGTAAACACGAAAAACTCAGAATTTGGTCATGGGATTTACAATGGAACACTGTTCTTCTCTAGTTTAAGAGCAGATTCCATAAGTGCTGCAGAAGAAGTTTATGGGACGGAATATAAAACGTCAATCTATAGAAGCGTTATTGAAAACAAAAATTTCAACGCATCCGAACAGGTCAAAGCACTTTTTAAGGAAAAGCTAAACGCTGGAAATGGCTCATTTTCCATAGACGGGAGTCGCTTCTATTACAGCCAATGTAGAGAACAAGGCTATAATTACACCTGCAAAATCATGGTCGCTCAGTATTCCAACGGTGAATGGAATTTTATCGATTCATTGGGTGAAATAATTAATGAGCCTGGAACGAATACAACCATGCCAAGCATTGCAGAAATGGATGGAGTAGAAACATTGTTTTTTGCTTCTGATCGCGAAGATTCAAAAGGAGGATTGGATATCTTCTACAGTCCCATAAAAAATGGCAACCAATATGGTAGAGTACGTTCGATTAAAGCCATCAATTCACTCGACAACGAAGTAACGCCTTGGTGGGACAATAAAACGCAACGTTTGTATTTTTCATCTTCTTGGCACAACGGCTTCGGAGGATATGACGTTTTCTACTCCGAATACAAAGGGAAATTTGGACCACCTGTCAATGCTGGACTCCCAGTTAACAGTAGTGCGAATGATTTGTATTTCTTCTGGCAAGGAGACACGTCCTACGTTACCTCGAACAGGATTGGTGTTTTGTACAGTAAGAACCCAACATGTTGTAGCGATATTTTTGCATTGATTCCACCTGAGAAAATTATTCCTCCAACACCCGAAGAAACACTTGCAGACCTAAACAAACGCCTGCCTGTCACACTCTACTTTCACAATGACGTACCAAACCCGAAGACCCGTGACACGACTACACGCGTAAACTACATTGATTCGTACGACGATTATACGGCAATGCTCGATCAATACAAAAAAGAGTATGCCAACGGTCTTAGTGGAGATAAAGCGGATTTTGCCAAAGAAGAAATTGAGACCTTCTTTATCGAATATGTAGATAAAGGTGTTTCAGATCTTCAATTATTTAGGGATCTGTTGTTAAAAGAACTTGATCGCGGCGCAAAGATCAATATCACGGTGAAAGGATTTGCAAGTCCACTAGCGAAAACAGATTACAACGTAAACCTTACGAAAAGAAGAATTAACTCACTTGTGAATTACATGCGCGAATATGACAACGGAATATTTGTGAAATACTTGGATGACAATGCCGAAAACGGAGGAAAGGTTGTCTTCTCGCAAGTTCCTTTTGGAGAATATACTGCCAACCAATTGACCAGTGACAATCCAAATGATGTTCAGAATTCGGTGTACTCAAGAGCCGCAGCAATCGAGCGTAAAATTGAAATTCAAAGTGTTAGCTATCTTGAAGATGACAAAGAGTTTGCATTGGTTACGGCTAAACCAGTGATTGATTTAGGTACAACTAAGCAAGGGGACAAGCTAAAACAAACCTTTACTGTTAAGAATAAGTCGAATGAAACGATAGAGTTAGACGGTTACAGAATTCCATGTGATTGCACGACAGCAGAAAGTGACAAGACGACTCTTGCTCCTGGAGAAGAAGCTAAAATCACAATGACTATTGATACAGAGCACCTTATCGGATTCACTGTAAAATCGATTTATGTTAAATTGAAAGACAGCGAAGAAGAGCTCCGACTTTACATCTCCACTGAAATCAAATAGTATTTCTTTCTCATGAATATGGAGAATATTGTACTTTTACCCTCTCAAAAGGCTCAATGACAGAAGAACCGGTAGAAATAATTGCGAAACCAAAAGTTCGTTTAAAATTCATCGACATGGCAAGATCCATTGCCATTCTTATGATGCTGGAAGGTCATTTCATTGAGCATACTTTCAAGAATTTCAAGCCGATGATTGCGGCGGTAAAAGAAAATGGTACTTCAGGATACATCTTCTTTGATTGGTGGTATTTTATGAAAGGTTTTACGGCGCCGCTCTTCTTCACTGTGACAGGACTCGTTTTCGTGTACCTACTCGCACGTAATAAAGACGCACGATTCAGAAGAAACCCCCGTGTAAAAAAAGGATTCCGACGTGTACTTGAATTACTTTTCTGGGGCTATGCATTGCAAGTTAATTTACGATACTTGAGCAACTCACTTAACCACGAGCATCCATGGCTATTTGCATTTCACGTACTCCAATCCATTGGTATCGGTATAGCGGCTTTATTGGTCATCTTCGGATTTTATCGCTTGCTAAAGATAGGTCCGCTTTGGCTCTACTATTTTATCGGAGGAACAGTCGTGTTCTGCTTCTACCCATACGTAAAGAGTTTACCGTCGGGTACATACCTACCAACTAACGCACCCGAAATAGTTCAAAACGTAATCCTAGGGCCTAATTCAGTCTTTAATATTATTCCCTGGATGGCCTTTACTTTATATGGTGGTATGGTCGGCGCGCTTGTTGTCCGCTTTCAGGATCATGTAAAAAAGTATTGGTTTCCGATGGTCTTCATTTTGGCTGGAGCAATACTCAACCTCTTCGGACGTCCTATCGGTTTGTTTTTAGATGATGTAACCGAATGGTTTGTTGGTGATGATATCCATCTTGTTGCTAATGCTTGGTTGTATGGTCGACTAGGGCAAATATTTATGGCACTGGGAATCCTTATGCTTATCGACAAGCTCTGGGATTTTAAAGGTCAGCTTTTTCTGAAAATAGGACAAAATACACTGCCCATTTACATCATTCATGTGATGATATTGTACAATGGATTCTTCGGGTATGGACTCAAAGACATCATTGGTACACGAACACTGAGTGGATGGCAGTCTGTAATCGGTGCCGCTATATTCATCTTTGCATTCGTACTATTCATTAAGTATTTTGAATTCTTCGATGGCATTAAACAGCGCATCACGGGAGTTTTTAGAAAATCGAAATCCGAAGAAGCTTAAATTTTCTTCTCGTTGCCAACATTGTATTTTGGCTCCTTTCTTTTGCGACGTTTCGGTTTCTTAGGCTTCTCAAATTTAACAATTCGCTCATGTACTCGGATTCCACATTTATCCTCGATTTGTATCCGAACAACGTACTTCCCATGCCTTTTGTACTTGTGAATTCCAGAGCTTTCATTCAAATTACTTCCATCGCCAAAAGACCAAACAACAGAACTTGCATTTGAAAACGTACTTGTTACTTTCAACATGTATTCTCCTGCACTCGTGATTGAAGGCTTTAGATCAAACCTATTGACATCCAACTTATACCTATGACGGTTTTCTTGAACAAAGGATGCAGCTTCTTTTTTTATCACCTCCGCATTCTCCGTCTTTACAGTAGAAGTGAATATTTTCTCATTTGATTCATCAAAGATTGCGTTAAAAAAAGTGCTCGCGATCAAATAAGACCCATCAATGCTTGGATGCGCGCGATCTTCGGCATAAAGATCTATAGAACTAGAAGATTTCACTTGCTTCCAGACCATCCCAACAGGCACTACAGGAACTTGAAACATGTTCCCAACGTACTGATATCCTCGCTCTATACTATCAGCCATCTTCTCGTAATTATCTACCTCTTCCCGTTCCTTATAACCATCTTCATAGCCCCATGTCATATAGAGAAGAACGTTGGTACATGGATTGTTCGCATAGATTGAATCTGTAATACGCTGTACAAATGGAACTGTCGCTGTATCCATATATCCAGGGATGTGACTGAATTCTCGACTATATCCTTGTAAGATGACATAATCCCATTGCTCACTCTTAATCGCCTCATACATGTCTTCTCTTTCAGAATGTATGCGAAATGAAGCGCCCGAACGTGTGTTCTTTTCAACCTTAACCTTTTTTCCTGCCGCTAGAGCCATCTTCTCAAAGATTGAAGGCATATCATTCATATGCGTATAACTATTCCCTATAAAGAGGATTCTAGTTGGCTTAACTCTTGCGTTTTTAGAGGCAAAGGCAGACGCTGAAAAGAGAAAAGGAATCAACAAAATGCAAAGCCCTCTGACGAGAACATCCGACAGTTTTTTACATTTTAGCATATTGATGGTTTTAAGATTCACTTATATAACCTCAAAATTCAATCCAAAATTGTATGGATCAATGTTTTTTTATGATATTATGCCTCTGAGATGTCAGCTGCAATCTTTGCCAACTCATCATGACTCAAAGATAACTTCTCTTGCGTGAAGTCCATGTCTAGAAGACGGTCAATCGGAATCAAATGAATGTGTGCATGAGGTACTTCCAAACCAATTACGGTTACCCCTATTCGATTGCATGGGAAAACGGTTTTAATTTTTTTTGAGACAACCTTAGCAAAGACCATCATTCTTCCGAGCATTTCATCTTCGATATCGAAGATATAGTCTACTTCAGTTTTTGGGATAACAAGAACATGACCTTTTCTCAAAGGCATTATGTCAAGGAAAGCCAGAAATTCATCCGACTCGTCTACTTTATGACATGGAATCTCGCCTGCAACAATTTTTGAAAATAAGCTTGCCATTAGCGTGAAATTTCAATCACTTCGAACTTCATTATACCATTCGGCGCTTCAACTTCTGCTATTTCGCCAACAGATTTCCCTAGCAATCCCTTTCCAAAAGGTGAGTCAACACTAATTTTCTTCTCTCTCAGGTTTGCTTCATTTTCAGCAACTAACGTATACTCTAACTCAGCACCATTTGCAACATTCTTAATTTTCACTTTAGAAAGAATGAACACCTTCGTTGGATCTATTTCAGAATCGTCTATTATTCGTGCAAGAGCCAAAACGTTCTTCAGCTTTGCTATTTTCGTTTCTAAAATACCTTGGGCTTCTTTTGCGGCATCATACTCCGCATTCTCTGACAAATCTCCCTTATCAATTGCTTCACCTATTTGGGCAGAAATAGAAGGGCGCTGAACTGTTTCCATTTCATGCAATTCATCCTTTAATTTTTGTAACCCCTCCTTTGTATAATAACTGACTTGTTCTGACATAGTGGTAAGTTTAAATAAAAACAAGAGAGCCCTAATGGACTCTCTTGGATATTCAAATATAATAATTTTTTTCTTCTACTTCAGGTCGATCGTTGCTCCGATTGTATGAATGATACCAAATACACCAGCGAAACGCGCTGCATATTCAATTCCTAAAGCACTCTTGTTTTCACCAACTAAGGCGTCTACTGAGAAACCAGCTGTAGGTCCGATAAGTGCATTCGAACGATTCTCTACGTTCCATAGACCCTTCTCGTAAATGTATCCTCCGCGAAGGTTAAAAGCAACCTTCTCTGCTGCGAATCCATAATCCAAGCCAATTGAATATTGATCGGAAGAGAAAGAGTTGGCAACAAAACCTAGTGCAAGATTAATTCTATTCTTCTCATTAACAATGAAATCGTATGAACCACCAATCACCAATAATGAAGGCAATTCGTAAGTTGCAGAACGCTGCTCCAACGTTGCCACCTCTCCTGTAGATACATAGTTAATCTGATTTGCCAAACCATCACCTTTATACTTCATGACTGGTCCAACATTCTTCAGTGCAATTCCAAACTTAATTTGATCTTGCTCACCCGTTACATAACGAATACCTGCATCAATCGCCATTCCTGTTGCCTTAAGGTTAGAGATGTTCTCTGAAATCACCTTAATGTTAACACCACCGTAAATTGAGCTTGAGAAAGTTCTCGCATATCCAATATTGAATACGTTTGCTCTAGGAGAGAAGAAACCAATATTTCCTTCAGGGTTAGCTACCGTTGTAATTGGAATGTCTCCAAAACTCATTGATTGGATACTAATCGCGATTACATCAGACTCTGAAACACGTTGTGCGATACCTGCACTATTCAACGAGATACCAGCAGACCCCATCCAATTTGTATAATTGAATTTGATCTGTGTCTTATCAGTAAATGCTAAACCTGCAATATTGATAAATGTAGCCTCAAGACCGTTTACACTCGAAACACCAGCATTACCGATTGCCGTACTACGTGCCCATGGGTTAACCAACATGTGCGAAGCACCTGCAGAACCAACACGATCTTCATTTCCTGCATTTGCAGCGAAGCCAGATAAAATGGCCGCACCAACGATAAATGCATTTCTTATTTTAAACATTGAATTATTCATTTCAACTAGTTTTAGTCTTATTAAATACCCTGTAAGTCAATTTGTCTCATACCACCGAAGAACTTGAGAACTCGTTCTCCAATATCGGGTACATCAACGTGGATCAGATAGACACCTCCTGCAACTGGAATACCTTTGTGGTTATTCAAGTCCCAATCCAATGATGTTATCGGGCTGTCTTTCTTAAATGTCTTCACCAATTTACCGTTCACAGTGTAAATTTTCACCGTACAGATATCTGGTAGATTCGTAATCTTCACACGTGTATCCAGTCTGTTGTTCTCATATTCTGAGTATGCATAATATGGATTCGGTACGACATTGATTAAATCCAATGCACTTGTCAACTCATCAGCACTTCCTG
>CAJQJL010000129.1 GCA_905478665.1 uncultured Flavobacteriales bacterium | reverse complement strand
TGACATCAGAACAACCACCCCCTGCACCATCAGACGTAAGTGTGAGCGTTACTGAGCCTGCACTAATCTCCGCTGCTGTAGGGCTGTAAACTACAAATAATGTTGAATTATCTGGTGTAAAGATGCCTGCACCGCCCGACCATGTTCCACCTGTGGCGTTGGTCACCGATCCAGCTAAAAAAACATCGGGATCAGTTGCACAGACCGTGATGTCTGGCCCAGCATTAACGACAGGTAATTGCCCAATACTTACTGGTACAGAAACATATGAGGGAAGGCAAGTAGGTGATACCAATCCATCCAAAACTTCCGCAGTGAATGTTTCTTCAGTACTTGCTGTATATGTATTTGTAACCGAAACTGGCAAACCATTGCTGTCGTACCAATTATAGGTGTAATTTCCATCACCACCATTGGCTAGGGAAGTAAGAAGTACACTTCCGCCGATACAAAATTCTGCTGGGTCTGGCGTTACCGCAAGTTCGAGTTCATCTTGCGTATAGATGCGAACTGTATCACAAGATTGATAAACGCCACATGCAGAAGCTTGAGGTGTTCCGCAAATTTGATAATCTATCCAAGCTGGCGTTGCCAAACCTGGACTGAAACTCGGTGTAGCACAGTTAGTACAACTTAGAAGTGGATTGTAAGCTCCAAGAGTTGTATTACCTGTGGAAGAATTGATAGAGTTGATTACAATATTGTCCAAACCAAAAATATCCAAAGGCAAAGAACAACCAACGCGGGTTGTATCATCTTGCGGATAAATCGGACGTGGAATTTGACGTAAATAGTACTTTACTTTATTCTTTCCTGGTTTGTGATAGGTTATTTTGTGTGGTCCACTGCCTGTTATACATGCAGTTTGACCTCCAGGTATATCTGCACCACAAACTCCAGGTGTTACTAAATCACCACCTGAAATAATATTGTAGGCTCCCGATCCACCAGGATCCGCATAACCAGGAAGAATACCTATTTCAATCATGGCCACATCTGGATGAAGGGTTACATAAAACGAAACATAGTTTTCATTGCCGCCGCCACCACAGCATTGATTTTTTCGAACGATCTCGGGGGTGACGTACATGCTGTCTGGTGTGCTTGTTAAGTCAATAACAAAAAAAGGCACCTCAACATCGCATTCTGGCAACTGCTGCGCCATTCCGTTAAAAGCAAAGCTTGAAACAAAGAGGATCAATAGTGCTTTAAAAAATGAAACATTTTGAATGCTACGGGGTTGTAAAGTAGAGTTTTCCATTGAAAAGTTATTTTTCTATACGTACCAAAAGTACCCTCTGGTTTTAGCTTACTCGATGACTTATGTTTGTGTATTCAAGAACATTTGTTGCAGACATAAAAACACTAACATAAGTCATTGTTTTTAGTAATATCTATCATTTGAAACGGTTGTAAATGTTACTAATCTTACGTAGGATTGGCATTCGCCGAAGCGGATGTGCTTAATTGAACATATGTACTTATCATCATCAAAGGTGAGGAGCCTATTGTGGTTGAATGCCTTGCTGTTTGTAGCATTTTTCATGCTTGATCTTTCACTTCCTGTGGGAGTTGCTGGAGGGTTTCCGTACATCCTAACAATACTTGTTTCCATGTGGATTCCAAATGTGCGCTATATTATTGCGGCAGGTTTTCTATCTACATTATTTACTGTACTTGGTTATTATCTATCGGAATCAAATAGTGAGTTGTGGATTGTAGTGATTAATCGTTTTGTCGCTGTGCTTCTCATTTGGGCAACGGTAGTTTTCGCTATTTGGCATAAACGTCAGAATACGGAAATGCTTAAAAAAGAGAGCATGTATCGAATTTTGTTTGAATCCGTTGTAGAAGCCATTCTAATTATCAATACTGAAGGTTTAATCATTGAGTTAAATGATACTACTGTTGAACTCTTTGGATATCAACGTGAGGAGATGATGGGTCAGAAGGTTGAACTACTTATGCCGCAACGTCATATTCATGAGCATAAAAATTTCAGAAAGGATTATGCAAAAGCTGGACAGTCAAGAAAAATGGCGGAGCATCAAGAGTTATTTGCTAAGCGAAAGAATGGTGAAGAGTTTCCAGTTGAAATTAGTCTAAGTAATTTCCGAAGTGAAGAGGAATTGTTTGTTATGGCAGTGGTTAGCGATATAACAGAGCGAAAGGAAGCGCAGGCAAAGCTGGAAATGTTGAATACGAAATTAGAACAACGTGTTGAAGAGCGTTCTCAAGCTTTGAAAGAGAGTCAGGTAATGTACAAGATGGTTGCGCGAAATTTTCCGAATGGGGTAATCAGCGTGTTGGACAAGGATCTTAATTACATTTTTGTCGAAGGAATGGAAATGTACAGATTAGGGATTACAAGTGAAAACCTAATTGGGTCAAGTTTTCTAATGCGAATAAGCCATGACGTCCGAGATATAATAAAGGACCAATTGCTCAGCGTGCTAGAAGGGAGAGATGTTGGTTTTGAATTAGAGACGGATGGAAGAACATACCTGATTAGTGCAGTAGGTCTGGTTGGGAAAGAAAAAGAAATCAATCAAATATTGATGGTTTCGCAAAACATTACTGGTATGAAAACTGCTGAAGCGAATAGTTTGCGTGCATTAGAGAAAGAGCGTAGTTTGAACGAGATGAAGACCCGATTTGTTTCCATGGCTTCCCATGAATTTAGAACCCCGCTGACAACAGCAATGAACTCACTAAACCTACTTTCAAAATATATTCAAGCGAATAGAGATATTGAAAAGCAAGAGCGGCACATTGAACGAATTAATTCTGCCATTCATCATTTGACGAACATTTTGAATGATTTTCTCTCCATTGATAAATTGGAGCAAGGAAAAATTAATATTACCACTTCACGAATTAATTTACTTGAGTTCGTTGAAGAAGCCATAGATGACATGGCAGGCTTGCAAAAAAAGAATCAGAAAATCTTACACGAGCACACAGGGGAACACGAGGTAGAAGCGGATAAAATGATGCTTAAAAATATTTTCAATAACTTATTGTCAAATGCCGTCAAGTATTCTCCAGAAGAAAGTACGATCAATGTAGAAACGCGGATCAACGATGAACAATTTATCATCGTTGTAAAAGACCACGGAATGGGGGTTCCTGCAGAGGACCAAAACCACCTATTTGAACGTTTCTTTCGTGCCCAAAATGTTTCGGATGTACAGGGAACTGGTTTGGGCTTGAATATTATAAAAAAGTATGTAGAAATTGTTGGAGGAACAATCACCTTTAGCAGTGTAGAAGGGAAAGGCTCAACATTTACAGTGAGCCTCCCCCGAATAGAACCAGCAAATGAACAGAACCTTAAATAACCACTAACTATGAAAAAAATTCTACTAATTGAAGATAATCTCGATGTAAGGGAGACAACACAGGAGCTTCTTGAACTAGCAGACTATAAAGTCATCGCAGCTAAAAATGGAAAAGAGGGTGTTGAGCTAGCAAAGGCAGAATCGCCAGATGTGATCGTCTGCGATATAATGATGCCGAACTTGGACGGATATGGAGTCTTGCGTATTTTGAGTAGAAATCCAGGGACCTCAACCATTCCATTCATATTTCTTACAGCGAAGGCAGAAAAAACAGATGTTCGAAAAGGAATGAATCTTGGAGCTGATGATTATGTTACGAAGCCCTTTGAGGAAATGGATTTGATTGATGCGATTGAAACGCGTCTTAAAAAAAGTGAAGGTCTCAAGAATGGGAATAGCACCACTTTAAATGGATTGAATGAATTTTTAGATAAAGCGAAAGGTGCAGAGGAATTGATGAACTTGTCAGAAAATAGACAGGTAAAAACGTTTAAGCGAAAAGAGAGCATTTATCGGGAAGATGATCATGCTAATTATCTCTATTACATAGTAGAAGGAAGTGTGAAATGTTCCAGATCCGACAACTATGGGAAGTCATACGTGCATGAGGTGCATGGTCCTGGGGAATTTCTAGGGTATATGTCACTGCTGAAAAATGGTACGTATGATGAGTTGGCAACAGCACTTGATGCCGTTCAATTGGCTGTAATTCCAAAGGATGACTTTCTGAGTTTGATAAGTAAGAACCGCGATGTGTCTGCAAATTTTATAAAGCTCCTTTCCAAAGATGTCATTGAGCGTGAGAAGCGATTGTTGCAATTGGCATATGCGCCCATGCGGGAACGTCTAGCAGATACTTTGCTGAAATTATGTTCCAAGGCGTGTCAAAACGGCACGGTCGATAAATTGGATATTTCGCGACAGGATTTAGCCAATATGGTAGGCGCAGCAAAGGAGTCATTGATTCGAACTTTGTCAGAATTGAAGAAGGAAGGGTTGTTAGATACTGATGGTCAGCAAATTAAAATATTAGACTCAAAAGGATTAGAGCGGACGGCGATTGGGTTTTAGGAGATAGGACTGATATAAGTCATTAGGATGTGTAACTCAACTCATCAAGAATTCGTCAGTTTATGTAGTACTTTGAAATTATATGGATAAAGTGTGCGATACAAAGATTTAGAATATGAAACAGATATTGCTATTGACGGACTTCTCCGATAATGCTAGAAATGCATTGGTTTATGGAATTGATCTGTTTGGCAGCGAAGGTGTGAGTTACACCTTATTAAATACTTATCAGGATTCCTCAATGGATACTGATATCCTGATTTCCGTTGAAGATATACTTAAGGAACAATCGGAACGAGCACTCGAAGAAGATTTTTACTTTCTTCAGAGTAAATTCCGAAACGAAAACTTAGATATGAGGATGCGAACGGAATATGGATCAGTTGAGTCTGTTCTCGAGGGAATGGCGAAAAAGGAAAAGTTTGACTTTGTCGTGATGGGAACAAATGGTAAAACAGGAAATAGTTGGTTTGTCGGAAGCGTTGCCGCGAGTGCGGTGCAGCATTCTCCATATCCTGTTATTGTTGTTCCTGGTAACGCTTATTGCAAGACGCTGAAATCAATTGCTTATGCAACGAACCTTTATGAAGATGAATCGAATTTAATTAAACAGATGGTTGAATTTGCACAATCCTATGATTCTAGTTTGACCTTTCTTCATATTGATAAGAATGCGGATTCGGCGGCATCAAGCGTTCAAAAGTTTAACGAAATAGCGGAAATGGTCGATTATCCTAAAATCAATTTTGTTGAATTAGTCGAAGACGATATCGAAGATGCAATTGTTAAGTATACCGAGGAAAATAAGGTGAGTTTATTAGCTGCAACGACCTACACAACGACATTGATGACACGTCTGTTTGGGCACAGTGTTACCAAGAAGTTGATGCTCTATACACACATTCCAATGTTGATCTTCAATAGAAAAAAGTACTCCTATATATTTTTAGGATAAAGTAAGGGTAGTAAAATACTACAACTTTCGTCGTTGCGAGATTTTATAGATTTCTATCGACCACAGAATTAACGAGCTGGCACCAAAGAGAACCATGTATTCAATAAAATGAAGTGGTTCAAAACGGAACAATGAAGCAATTTCTGGGACTTCTGTAATGACGACCAAAAGTAAAACTGAAAGTCCAACTCCCCAATTGATCCATTTATTCGTAAATAAGCCCAATTTGAATACCGATAAATTGAGTGATCTTAGATTGAATACGTTATACAATTGTGTATAAGACATCACCATAAAGGCTGCAGTACGCGCTTTCTCCAAGCTTACATCTATGTAATACGTAAAGGCGCAAATGGTGAGTGCCGTCATGATGATGACATTAATAAGTATGTGCGGTAACACCGATCGATTCAAGATGTTTTCTCGCTTCTTCAATGGCTTTTCTTTCATTATTCCTTCGTGACCAGGCTCCGTTGCCAAAGCCATGTCGGTGATTCCTTCCGTTACAATATTGAGCCAAAGGAGTTGTGTTGCTGTTAAGGGGAGCGGGAGTCCAATCATGATGGATAGTACAAGCGTAGCGCTTTCTGCAATGTTCGTGGTGATTAAAAAATAACTGGTGTTTCGGGAGTTTTTGAATACGATTCTTCCTTCTTCAATAGCGTTAACGATTGTGGCGAAATTGTCATCGGCTAAAATGACATCTGCTGTTTCCTTCGCCATATCGGTCCCCATAATTCCCATGGAAATTCCGACATCAGCTTGTTTTAAAGCAGGCGCGTCATTGACACCGTCACCTGTCATTGCAATAAGGTGCCCCATGGATTGCAGTCGCCCAGCGATTTTTAGTTTCATTTGTGGTGTCAGACGGGCGAAAACAGAAACCTTCTCTATCGTGGCATCAAACTCTTTTTCATCCAGCAGAAGGAGCTGTTGTTCATTGATTGCTTGAACGTCGTGTGATCCATTATCTGTAATTATCCCTGTTGCTCTGGCAATTGCTGTTGCCGTGTTCACATGATCACCCGTAACCATTACCACACGGATTCCAGCTTCTTTACATTTGTTCACTGCTGCCAAGGCGTCTGGTCTCGGAGGATCAATCATTCCTACGATTCCTGCGAATACTAATTCGCCAATTGCATCTTCATCAATTGAAGTAGATGATTGCCTTTTATAAGCAAGCGCAATTACGCGCATGGCATGATTGGACCATTCATTGATCTTCTCTTGAATTTCATCTTTTTTAGCTTGTGTCAATTCCGTTTCACCCTGCGGTGTCATTACGCTCACCGAACGCTTAAGCAATTCCTCCGGGGCACCTGTAATGCATAGTTCAAGTTGACTTTCTTCTTTTATAAGCGTTGCACGTAACTTTGAAACCGAATTAAAAGGTAAATCATCAATTTTCAGTTGGCTGAATGCTTCAGGGATTAATCCTCCTTTTCTACCTAAAACAGCTAGAGCGCCTTCCGTTGGATCTCCGACCAACTCATATTTATTTTCCGCTTCGTTATGATTGATCTTTGAATTGTTCGAAATAACAGAGATTTTAAGTAGTTGGGACAATGCGCGATCATTCTCTGTGTCAACGATGGATGAATTATGCTTGAAATTTCCAACAGGAAACCAGCCTTCTCCAGAAACGGAATATTCATCCTTGCCAAAGACAAAAACTTTTTTTACCGTGAGTGAATTCTGAGTGAGAGTTCCCGTTTTATCGGTAAGTATGACGGATACTTCGCCGAGGGTTTCTGTCGCTGCAAAATCTCGAACGATCGCATTTCGTTGTGACATTCGGCGCGCACCAATTGCTAAAACTACGGTTATCAGGGCAGGCATACTTTCAGGAATGGCGGCGACCAATGCAGCAATTGATGTAAGTACAATTTCGTCTAGTTCGTAGTTTCGAATAAAATAACCCGTCAGGAATATCGCAGAAGCACTTAAAATCGCAATGATTGACATCTGCTTTGCCAGAATATTTGTCTTTTTAATAAAACCAGTTTGACGGATGGTAATGCTACTGATGGTTTGAGAAATTTCCCCAATTGCGGTGTCAGTTCCCGTTGATGTTACAATTATTTTCGCGTAACCACCTGCGACAAATGTACCACTCCAAACCATGTTCTTTCGATCGGCAAGCACAGTGTCTGGAGCTAAGGTGTCTATGTTTTTACTTATAGGTAGGGATTCACCTGTTAATGATGACTCTATTGTTCTTAAATTTTTCGATTCTATAATTCTTCCATCAGCAGCAATTCGATCACCTTCTTCCAAGATTAATATATCTCCAGGGACAACGGTAGAAGAAAGAACGGTTTGTAGTTTTCCATCCCTTAATACTTTCGCTGTTTTTACAATTATTTTCTGAAGTGCAGATACAGCTTTCTCAGCACGGTATTCTTGAAAGAAACCAAATGTAGTATCCGCGATAATGACAAAGACAATTATCCAAGCGTCAACTGTCTGCCCAACCATGTATGAGATAATTGCAGCTGGAACTAAAATAAGAACCATGAGATTCTTAAACTGCTTGATATATAGTTTCAACAAAGAAATCCGCTCGGTTTCAGGAAGTGCATTTGGTCCGTATTCTTCCTGACGCTTGTTTACCTCTACACTTTTGAGGCCATTCTCGTGACTGTGCAAAGTGTCAATAACGACCTTTGCATCCAAAGAATATGGTGTCTTAATTGGTTTTCTCATAGAGCAGCAAAACATGTCAAGGTTAATGCAATTTCAATATAGCAAGGATATTCTTGAATTGTTCTCAAACTAACAAATGTTATTGTCATTATTGGGGATAATCATCAGGCAGCTACAAGATCTACAGTATATTTGAGTTGCTAAATAAGTGCTAGAATGCAAGAGTTGATTTTCATAGTTATCGGATTAGCTGGGCTTTGGCTTGGTACTGAATTCGTAATTAGAGGGGCGCTAAATATTGCAAATTATTATCAGCTTTCTCAAGTGTTCGTGGGAATTGCTATTCTCGCAATCGGGACTGATTTACCAGAAATGATCATTTCCATTGATGTTTCAGTTCAGAGTTTGACCACAGGTGTCGATGCTTCTGGAATAGTAATCGGGAATGCAATTGGGAGTTCATT
>CAJQJL010000128.1 GCA_905478665.1 uncultured Flavobacteriales bacterium | reverse complement strand
ACAAGCGCAAATCACCTACAAGAAGGAAGGAAGTCCATTTATGCGCGTTAAGTCGAAACTAATTTTTGTCTCACCCAAAAAGGTTTCCATTCAGAAAGGTGTATTCGCTATGTTTTTGAGCACTGGCGATTCAATTACGCATCCAGGGATCAATTTTAATTATGATCTCGAAAAGAACTTTATTAGTTTGTCACGAGCTCGCTCAGGAATTGGAGAAGCACCATTTAGCAATTCATATCATAAACTTGAAATCTATGTTCCAAGAATCACATGGGATATAGGGGCGGAGAATCTACTTTTTACTTACGAATTTGGAACAAGTCAGGACCAAAGAATTGCAACCTTTGAATCAACAGCATATTTTAATGAGCAAGTCTATGATCGTCTGCAGGGAATGGCGACATCACACCCCTTGGTTTCCATTTGGAACTATTGCTATAAATATGATGAGTACGTAATTAATGAAGGTAAGGCAGCAACTGCGTTGGGAATGACGATTGATCAAGCCAAATCTACCTTGCTCAAGCTCTCCAATATGGGATTCATAGCGTATGACACCGAGAAGAAAATGATTACGGTTAATGAGAAGCTAGAAACATTTGTAAAAGCAAAAGCTGGAAAGTTAGATTATGACAATATAGTCTTTACAAGTGATTTACGGCCACGCGAATTAAAAGGATATTCTGAAGAGCAAATCAAAGATGATGAGTATTTACAATCAATTCAGGCATTGTACAAAAAACAAAATGAACAGCGTAGGGTGATGAAGAATTTCGGGGTGATGAATCTTTCAACACTCGATTTAGACCTTGGGGCAGTTGACCGTGTGGTGATTTCTGCTAAACGAAACACCGTTGTTTTTCCAAATGAGAGCGAAGTGAAAGTGAAGCAGAATCGTAATTTCAATTTCAGTGGTTGGGTGAATTCAGGAAAGTTGGAAATTGATACAAAGGCTGCGAAATTCGATTACGACGAGTATGCAATTAATTTGTTGAGTACAAATGAAGCATTGTTCAGAGTCCGACCATTAAGACAAGAACACGGGATAAAATCAATTCCAATGGTGAGTAACTTAACAGGGATTTCTGGAAAGATTATGATTGATGATCCTAACAATCGTTCTGGAAACAAAAAGGAATTTGAAGCCTATCCGAAATTAATGTCAACGACTGCGACAAAGATTTTTTACAATTCAAAAGATATTTACCGAGGAGTATACGACAGTGTTCGATTCTATTATACAGTTGATCCATTCGAACGCGACAGCTTGAACGGATTCAAAGAAAACACCTTCCGTTTACAGGGAGAACTGACCTCAGCTGGAATCTTTCCAAAGATTAGACAAGAAGTGAGAATTATGCCCGATTATTCATTCGGGTTCTCAACCTTAGCGCCACAAGGCGGATATAAATTCTATGGTACAGAGGCCAAATACGACAATAAAATTGTCTTGTCGAATAACGGCTTGCAAGGGTCTGGGACAATTAATTTCGTACACTCGACATCAGAGTCGAAGGCGCTTAGCTTCTTGCCAGATTCCACTGTGGGGATTGCGCAGTTTGAAAATAAACCAATTGCTTCGGGGGTTCAATTCCCTGACGTTGTTGCCAAGGATGCCTACATTACGTATATCCCAAAGTCGAAAGTCTTGAAAGCCAAGTCAACACCTAAGAACGAAATGGTATTTTTTGGTGGAGAGGCGAAAATGAGAGGTACAGCAATTGTTAAGCCTGAAGGAATGACAGGAAAAGGGATGATGACCTTCATTACGGCTACTGTTATTTCCGATAATTTCAAATACAAACGATACGATATAGATGCTGATACTGCTGGTTTTAACTTGAAAAACGAATCGGTTGAGGAAGGTGAAGACCCGTTGGCATTTAAAACAGATAACGTGAATGCACATATCTCGTTTGAAGAAAGAAAAGGAGTATTTAAGTCCAATGAGGGGGAATCGGTTGTAGAGTTTCCTGTCAATCAATATATGTGTAGAATGGATCAGTTTACCTGGCTGATGGATGAATTATCCATTGAAATGGAGAAGAAGGGTGAACGTGAAATCTCCATTAATCAAGGGGTTGACCTTGTTGGGCCAAACTTCTTTTCTACACATCCAAAACAGGATTCACTGCAATTTAGAGCTCCAAAAGCGAAGTTTGACTTAAAGAAAAAGACGATTTACTGTCAAAAGGTTGAGTATGTGGATATCGCCGATGCGCGAATTTATCCTGACAGTATGAAGCTAACGATTCGCAAAAAGGCGAAGATTGATAAATTAATGAATGCGAGAATTGTGGCTAGTTACGTAACAGAGTACCACAAGTTTGAAGAGGCGGAAGTGGAAATTAAGGCACGAAGAGATTATGAAGCAAAGGGGAAATATCCTTATTATGACAAGGATAGTACACTTACCTATATTGCAATGAACGATATCGGGTTGGATACTTCCTACCAAACCAGAGCGTCAGGAAAGATTGCTTCGGATATGGGCTTTAAATTGAGTAATGAATTCGATTATTACGGCGATGTTTCCATTCGTGCTTCAAACCCATTGATCTATTTTTCTGGAGCGACAAGAATTAATCACAGCTGCGAAAAATTTGATCGAAACTGGATGGCCTTTACGTCCCAGATCGATCCTAAGAATATTCAAGTTCCAGTATCAAATCAGATGAAGGATTTGGAAGGAGGAACGATCTCGGCGGGTATTGTTTGGCGAGACTCTCCATCTCCTGATAGCTTGGCACTTTATCCAACATTCTTGTCAGCGCTCGTTTCTGAGAATGATCCAATTGTAATGACTTCCAGTGGATTCCTGCAGTTTGATCCCCTTTCTAATGAGTTTCAAATCGCATCCAAGGAGAAACTGATCGATCGAAATGAAAAAGGGAATTACATTGCCTTGCATACGGAGAGCTGTTCAATGAACGGTGATGGTGTTATTTCACTTGGGATGGACTACGGAGATGTGAATGTCGACGCGGTTGGAATTGTAAATTACGATCAAGTTACTGGAGAGACTTCCATGAATATCACAGCTCGCTTCGATATGCCAGTAGACAAAGGGTTGATGCAAGATATAGCAACGCGAATTAATGAGGTAGAGGGATTGCAACCATTAGAATCTAACTGGTCAACAAATACGCTTGAACAGGCAGTACTTGAGTGGGATGGGCGTAAGGAAGCCGATAAGATTCTTGATGAATATGTACGTTTGGGCGAAGTAAAGAAATTGCCAGATGGTCTTCAAAAAGCCATGACGATTACAGGAGTACGCTTGAGTTCTTTTGAGAGTAAAAAGGTTCAGGACAAAGGGTTGATCACAAATGTCGAATCGGCATCAATCGTTAGTATGTATGGAAAGCCTGTATTTAAACAAGTGCCATTAAAAGCATTCTTCGCACAGACATATGCAAAAAGTGATGCGTTTATGGTGTACATTAATATTCCAGGTGGACGTGATTACTATTTCCATTATACCATGGAAAAGAAGGATGGATTGTTGCGTATAAAAACGGGAGATCAAGAATTAAGTTCAGCATTGACTGAAATGAAAGATGACAAGCGTAAAAAGAAAAATTTCAAGTATGAGGCTACGTCTAACAGCGTATTTCTCGTTAAGTTTATGGAATTTTTCGGAGGAGAATGATAGATTTCATCGTATTCGGTTGCATCGCATATTTGTTAGGCTCGATTCCAACGGCTGTTTGGATTGGCAAGGCAAAATATGGTGTTGATGTGCGTGAACATGGGAGTAAAAACGCTGGTGCAACCAATACTTTTCGAGTACTTGGCAAAAAACCAGGTGTCGTTGTACTTTCCATAGATGTAATAAAAGGATTTGTTGCTGTTATGCTGCCTTTTGTTGCGGGTGTTGGTGATTGGAATTCTGAAGAATTGATTCATGTAAAATTGGTATGTGCGCTGCTGGCTGTTATCGGTCACGTACTACCTGTGTTTGCACAATTCAATGGAGGAAAGGGGGTTGCGACATCGCTTGGTGTGATCATTGGTGTTCATCCTGCAGCAGCTGGTATTTGTGTGGCTTTGTTCCTAATTGTGTTCATAATAAGTCATTTTGTATCACTTGGAGCCATCGTTGCTGCGACCAGTTTTCCCCTAACAATTATCTTCTTTTTTAAGACAAACTCAGTTTGGTTGATGGTCTTTAGCATTACGCTCTCATTAGCCGTTATTTATGCTCATCGAAAGAACATCGGACGGTTGTTGAGAGGTGAGGAGAATAGAATGAACCTTTTTAAGAAATAGTCGTACTATAACGAAGGATTACCAAAGGAAATAGAGCTTTTGGAGAGACATGAAAATTTAATACCTGTGCGTGAATAAATAAATGTGGAGTGTAAGACATATCGTAAATGTCTTCTTGTTCATTGTGATTGCTTCGGGATCATTTGCCCAGACAGAGGATGAAATAAAGGAAAACGCGGAAGAACTTTTCGAGCAAGAAGAGTACGTGAAGGCCACGTCTTTGTATTTACGTTTGCTTTCCCTCAATCCAAAACAAGCCGATTACAATTTCCGCTACGGGACTTGTTTACTTTTCAATTCATACCAAAAGAAAGAAGCGATTCGTTACTTGAATTTTGCCGTAAACGAAAAAGGAATAGACCCAAGAGCTTTCTATTTTCATGGGAGGGCATTGCACCTCAACTATCAATTTGAAGATGCAAAGAAAAGTTATAACAAGTACCTGAGTCTTCGAGAAAAGAAGGATAAGCGTTATGCCGTGGAACGCCAGATACAGATGTGTGATAACGGAAAGAAATTGCTCACCACCTTTACGGATATCATCGTCTCTGAGAAGAAAGAAATTGATAGCGAAAAGTTTTTTCGACTCTACAGTAACATGCAAACCATTGGTGGAAGCATATTAGTAACTGCAGATTTCCAATCGAAGATCGATAAGAAAAAGGGGCATACACCAATTGTTCATTTTCCAGAGAATGCGAAAGCAATCTACTATTCTAGCTATGGAGACTCCGAGGCAACAGGGAAGGATATTTATATTCGAAGAAGACTTCCAGATGGTGGATGGGGTGAACCTCAGAAATTGCCTGGTCAGGTGAATACCGATACCGATGAGGATTTTCCATACATGCACCCAAGCGGTGATTTTCTGTATTTCAGCTCGAAAGGACACAACTCAATGGGAGGCTACGATGTCTTCTATTCGCGCTATAATCCCAATACAAATTCCTTTGGACGGCCAGAAAATGTCGATTTTGCCATCAGTTCACCCGATGATGATTTATTCTATGTGGTTGACATGGAGCATAAGAACGCGTATTTCGCCTCTGCGCGACAAAGTCAGAATGGAAAGCTGCATGTGTACCGTGTACGTGTCGCAAGAGTCCCAATTCAAGAAGTGATAATTATGGGAGATTACCTCTCGGAGATCAATCCTGAGAATAAGAAAATGAGCGTTACTGTCACTTCTTATTCAAATGGTAAAGAAGTTGGTAAGATCCTATCCAATGATAAAGGAAAATACTCGTTTGTTTTCCCTAAAGGAGGTAAATACAACTATGAGGTACGTGTAGGTGAGAATGAGGACGTCTATAAATTTTTAGTGGAAGTTCCTTTTCTAGATGAATTCAGACCATTGAAGCAACAAGCAATTCATACAACGGTCGACGGGAATGAAACGGTGAGAATTATCAACTTGTTTGATGAACGTGTGGAAGGTGCTGAGGCACTTATGGCGGAGGTGATTCGTAAACACGCTGAACTGGATGTCA
>CAJQJL010000127.1 GCA_905478665.1 uncultured Flavobacteriales bacterium | reverse complement strand
GTTCATAAAAATGAGTAGTTTTATCAGCGAAGTATGGGAATAATACAGAAGGACTCAATTCGAACAATGATAATCTCTTATCTGGGGCTGATTTTAGGCTACCTTAATAAAGGAGTTCTTTTCATTATTATCCTTTCTACCGAAGAAATTGGATTGATAAATCTTCTTGTTTCTTTGGGAATGTTATTTGCGCAATTGTCTAATCTCGGCACTGTTAATAGTTTTCTGCGGTTCTTCCCCTTTTTTAGAGACCAGAAAAAGGACCATTTCGGGTTCCCTCAACTTACCGTCTTGATTGCGCTGGTTGGATTGCTTGTTACTTCCTTGCTTTGTTTGGTTTTTTATCAGGATGTAAGCCAGTTTTATGCTGAACGTTCTGCTCTCTTTGTTGCTTATTATTTTTGGATTATTCCAATTGGGATAGGTCATCTTTTGTTCTTGCTTTTAGAAACATATTTGCGCGGTGTTTTCAAAAATGTTTTTGCCGTCTTCGCGAAGGAGGTGTTGTTACGCATACTCGTAACGATTTCACTATTACTTTATTGGTATGACGCATTGAGTTTTAACTCGTTCGTAATTTTTAACAGTCTTGTTTACGCCATCCCATTGGCGCTACTTTTTGTATATACGATCAAGTTTGGAGAATTGAACAAATGGAATGCGAAAATTGAAATACCACGAAGATTTAGAAAAATTATCGTTAGCTATTCGTTATTCAATTATGCAAATACGCTCGGAGCTGTTTTTGTTTTAACAATGGACGCAATGATGATTGCAGCTTTTTTAGGGCTGTCTGCAACAGGAGTATATACGACGATTCTTTATTTGGTGAGTGCTCTGCAAGTTCCATATAGATCTTTAACAAGGGTTGCGGCTCCCTTGGTTCCTGTATATTGGCGTGAGAAAAAAATGAAGGAAATGAGCGTTCTTTATAAGGATATAGCCTCAATAAGTTTGCTCATTAGTTTATTTATGTTTTTAGTAGTGTGGATAAATCGAGTGGAAATATTCGAATTGCTTCCCGAATCATTTACGGATGGTGTATGGGTATTTCTATTTATTATGCTCGGACGAACTTTCGATATGTACTTTGGAATTAACAGCTTCATTTTAACAAACTCAAAACGGTATAAGGTTGATGTTTTGTTCACGTTAATACTGCTCGGCGCGATTTTCGGATTGAATTACTGGTTGATTCCATTATACGGAATCTCAGGAGCAGCAGTAGCTACAATGATTGGTATAGTTTCCTATAATTTAATGCGTACGTTCTTTATATGGTACACTTTTGGTTTACATCCCTTTCGAATTAAAAACCTTTATGGTTTAGTATTCTGTGGAACTACATTAATGGTTGGGCACTATTTACCAAGTTTTTCTGATCAATGGATATTGTCTGTTTTGCAGAACCTAGCTTTGGTGGTGCTTTTATATTTGTTGCCGATCTATCTTCTGCGAGCAGATGAAAAATTAAATGAATACATCATTAAAGGAAGAAAATACGCCCGATCGCTGTTGCCTTTCTAATTGAATAGTCTACTTTTCCTTTATCAGGAATTCGCACAATCGAAAGTCGAGTTCAGTATCAATATCAAAAGATAATTCTTCAGAAATTTCCAATATTCGCATATCGTCTCCGTAAAGTGAAAGTGTTTCGTTCATCAAAACACTAGTTCTAATTACATCAACAACGCCGTTCAATCGATAAACAGGAGGTAGTTGCTGACTTTGAAAAAACCTGTCAGTAGATACTTCTGGGACGAATGATAATGCCTTTTGATCATCCGTTTGTGTATACATCCAATAGGGGTGGTGAATACTTTCAACCTTGGTCATTGTGCGCACTGAATCTGCTCCCGAATCTTTAAGCATGAGTATGGCTTTATCAATGAGCTCTGCGGTCTTAAAAGGTGTAGTTGGGCGTAAAAGAGCTATCACGTCTGGTAGGATACCGAAGTTTTCTTCATACCATCTCACAGCATGTTGAAGTACCGGTTTGTCTGCAGTCCCGTCTTCGGCTAGTTCTGATGGTCGCATGAAAGGAACTTTCCCACCACAATCTTCGGCAACGGCCTTAATTTCGTCAGAATCGGTAGAAATAATGCAATCATTTAATTGCTTGCTTTTTGAAGCTTCCTGAATTGTGTATGCAATGAGTGGTTTGCCATTTAGGAGCTTAATGTTTTTGTTTTTCACCCTTTTGCTACCACCTCTCGCGGGAATTATGGCTAATACAAACATATCAGTTTAACTCATTTAAAAAGACCTCTCGTATCAACTCTGAAGTCTTTTCATTTAAAACATCAATTGAAGGAAGATTCATGCCAATCTTGGACAACATAACGCTGTTCGCATTTGATACGACGTACTTTTTGTAAATTTCCATTTCACTCAGCGGGTAGAAGAATGGTCGAGCGTCAACACCTTTCTCTTTCAATTTAAGAAGTGTGGCATCTCTGTCTCCCTTGTCAATTGTTAAGCATACTAGCCAAGTAATTCTTTCTGTGTCCTTAATGTCGCGTGTTTGCACATGCACATAGCTGATGTCTTTCAAATAATTTCTATAGCTATCTTCAATTTCTTTTTTGTGCGTTATGATTTCATCAATTCGCTCAATTTGCGCAACTCCTATAGCAGCTTGAAGATTTGTCATTCGGTAGTTATAGCCGACATGTTCATGCCAGTACCGTTTCGTCTTACTCATTCCGTGATCCCTCAAAACTCTCATTTTATCGTCGAGTTGATCAGATTTTGTCAGGCACATTCCGCCTTCTCCAGTTGTAATCACTTTGTTCGCAAAAAAGGAAAAGCAACTAATGTCGCCGAAACCTCCTACTTTTTTCCCCTTATACTTCGCTCCATGCGCTTCTGCACAATCTTCAACGACAAAAAGTGAATGCTCTTTGGCAATGTCCATTATCGCGTCCATATCACAAGGTTGGCCATATATGTGAACGGGTATAATGGCTTTCGTATTTGGTGTTATCGCATTTCTAATTTCAGAAGGGGAGATGCACCAGCTATCTTTTTCAATATCAACAATTACTGGTGTTGCTCCTGTGTGAAGTACAGCATTGATGGTTGCTGCAAAGGTGAAATCAGGAACTATTACTTCATCACCTTTTCCTATTCCAAGTGTCTCAAGGGCGAGGTGGATGGCAACTGTTCCATTGGATACAGCTACACCGTATTTAGTTCCGCAATAATTTGAAAAATCATTTTCAAATCGATTTATGTACTCGCCAGAGCTTGAAATCCAAGTAGATAAAAAAGCATCAACCAGATAGTTGAATTCATTTCCTTTTAAGTTAGGCGCCGCTACTGGCAGATGCATCTTACGATTGTACCTAGCGAAATTTACCAGTTCAAAATTACTGTTGACAATTGGAATAATTTGAATTTTTTCACTTGTCTTGCTCAATACAGTATTTAAATCTTCATCGTCATAAGAAAAAACAAAGTCAGTATTGACATGATCGCCAATCGTTGCTTCCAAGCCAACACCCTTCAGTAAAATTCTTCTTACATCTCCGTCGGTAATTATGCCTTTCAATTTATTACTAGAATCTACAATAAATGCAGTTCCGAAAGTATTGATGTTGATTACTTTCAACACTTCGATAAGGCTTCTGTTTTCCTGACAAATAAGTTTTTCAAGCATTGATGATAGATTGAATTAATTCGTAAGATGATGAGATTGCTGGTAAGGAATCATATATTTCCAGTGTAATGATTTTGTTACTAAAATCTAAATTCGAGAGTTGATCCAGCAATTTGCTATGTTTTTGTAGTGGTGCGTTGCTATCCGTCATCCCATCATTGTCACTAATGTGAATGTAATCTGATATTAGGAAAAGCTCATTTAGTTGTTTCTCAAAAGAAAGACCTAGGGTATTGCAACTTACCTTTAAGTGGGCTACATCAAGAATGAGGTTAAATTCCAGTTCATTCTTTAAATCAGAAATATCAGCAGAGTTTGTGCACATCAATGGATTTATTCCTTCAAAAGTGCTGTAGTTCGTAGAGGAAATAACGTTGTTTTCGATGAATAAATTGACATCTGTACCAGCGAAGCCCTGAAGTTCTTTAAATGCGCTGCAAAAGCGTTTTATGCACAATTCTTTGTCATACAGATTGTCTTTACTTAATGGTTTTCCAATTTCTCGTACCTGAATATTTATAAAAAAACCAGCGTGAATACCATATACTGGACTTCCTAACAACCTACAGGTTTCGATTGCACGTTTGCAATGCTCAAAACTTTGACGAAATATGGTATCATCCAGCGATGCAAGATTAAGAACGAACGC
>CAJQJL010000126.1 GCA_905478665.1 uncultured Flavobacteriales bacterium | reverse complement strand
ATGAAGAGTTTCTCTATAAAGAGGATGGAAATGTTTTTGGTCAGGTAAATCGTTAATAATTGATTAGTTATGAAATTAAGTACAGCACAAAAATTGGTGAAGTTCTTCTCTTCAAAAAAGAAGTTTGAGAAAATTAAGCAAGCCTCTTTACAATGGGGATTTACATGTTCAACGTGTAACGAAAGGTCTTCCATCTGGGAAATTGGCGGAATTCGTTACAAGGCGAAAGGAACCCCTCGAACACGAATCAGGTGCCCGAAATGTGATACGATTGCAATGCAACGAATAAACAAATTAGCTTAATCAATCGCTTAGGAAGGTTGAATGATGACGAATGTATTAAATCTAGCGTCACATGTAAAATTGAACCTAACGAATGATTCAGCAGGAGTTTATTTCGTAAATCTTAAGTCAGGCGAACAACACCTCGTTCGAAGAATAATTAAAAACTAATTGCGTTAGGAGCTTGAGGAAATCACTCCTCTTCGTTAAACTATTAACAATGAAGCGTACGTTCATTCTTCTTTTCACCGCTTTTACTGGATTTCTTTATGGGCAAGTCGACTCAATTACGCCTCAGCTTCCAGGAATGGTGATTCGATCATTTACAGTGAATGAGGGACAATCGCTCGCTGGAATAAAAGGAGCTTCAGGTGATGGATTGGTATACAGAAGTGCTGCTGGAGAATGGAATTGGCAAGCAACAAATGGAGGTTTAGCACTGGATACAAACGTTGAGGATGTTCAAGCCGTCGCAATCATCAATGAATCTATTTTTCTTGCTGGAACCTGGAAAAGTGGCTTGTTCCGAACTGAAAACGCAGGCGACGATTGGCAAAAATTAGAGAACTTTCCTGCAAAGGACATACGTTCCATCAAAGTAGGTCAATCGGAACCTAAAATCGTATTTGCTGCAACAACGACCCATGGAATTCTTCGTTCTACTGATCTAGGAGTTACATGGAAGCAATGTGCGCCAGATTCAATGACAAAAACACTCGCTTCTTGGTCCATAGAGCTCGATCAAACAAACCCATCTGTAATCTACGCAATGACCTTTGGAAATGGAATCCAACGTTCAGCCAATCAAGGAAGAAATTGGAAAAAAGTATTAGAACATAAAGGCGTTCTGTTTTTCGATTTGGCAATTTCGCACGTCTACGGAACGACACTTGTAGCTGCAGGATCAAGTGATACATTGGGTGTTATTTACACAAGTGGAAACGAAGGCTTGACTTGGACGATGCACCGTGAGACTCCGAAAGCACTATTTAATAATGTAGCATTCGCAGGAACTAATGACGAAGTGATTCTTGTTGGTTCATGGGATAAAGGAGCTTTTATATGCGATAAAGCTGGCTGGGCGCCACTGAAAAGTGTTTCATTTGACAACATCTCTGGTATTTATACCGATTCTGTGGAAACCATTTTTGCCACATGGGGTAATGGTATTTATCGATTTGATAATGAACCAAGCCATCCTGAAATTCTTGACGAACTAAGTATTGAGACCATAGATCTATCATTTTCAGACTCGCCCTATTATGGCGGTCCAATTGGGACTATTGAAGAGCGTATTATATCTGAACGAATCAATCGAAAAGGCACTCGAAAAACTATAATGGGATATACGATGGAAATAATAGGTTACGACACCCTTACTCAGCTCCCTCAACCCATTTTTGGACCTAGGAAAAAATTTCGACGAGTCGAAGCCATTCCTCCTGAAATTTAATTCTTCTAAGCATACTGGACGTTCTGTGTAGCCAAAGTTACACTCGCTTTTTATCCTCTTCCCTACCTTCACTGAATGAGAATAATCTATCTTTTTTTCGGACTAATTTGCCTTGGCTGTTCAACAGGAATAGAACCTGAAGTAGAAGTGGAAACAGCGAAACTTGATGGAAGGCAACTAATGGAAGACAATTGCTACGCTTGTCATAACACACAAGGAACAGACAACATGCTTGCTCCGCCAATGTTTCGTGTGAAAGACCACTATTGGGATGACAACATTTCAAAAGATGAATTCGTGAAAGCCATCGTTGATTGGGTTGAGAATCCTATCGAAGAAAATTCAGTAATGCCAGGTGCCAGAAGAAAGTTCGGACTAATGCCTAAACAATCCTTCGAGGCCGAGGAATTGAAAGCAATTGCTGAGTACATGTTTGACAACGATCTTGACTGAGCTACAGCCGCTAATTTATTGCATCTAAATTTCATACTATTTTAAATTGGATTAGTTACCATGGTAATCAAAATGTATTACTTTTGTAACGATGTCGAAAAAATTAATCCCCGCATACCTTCTCACATTTGTCAATGTTTTAGGCTTCAGCATTCTCATGCCCATCCTACCTTTCGTTGTTGAAAGTTATGGCGCGCCAGAGTGGGTTTTCGGATTACTCATTACCCTTTACGCAGCTTTTCAATTCATCGGCGCTCCTTTTCTAGGTGCCCTTTCCGATTCCGTTGGTAGAAAGCGTGTATTGATCATTAGTCAAGCTGGCACATTACTTAGCTGGTTCGTATTCATAATAGCACTGGCATTGCCTGAATATAGAATCTTTGGCTTTGTTCTACCACTTTGGATTATTGCGCTTTCACGAATTTTAGACGGAATTACAGGAGGGAACGCTTCAGTTACCAACGCCTATGTTGGCGACGTTACGACACGTGAAGAAAAGTCATATATTTTCGGATACCTTGGAGGGATTGCAGGAATTGGAATGATCATAGGTCCTGGACTAGGTGGATTAACGGCCTCTTCTTCATTGGGTTATTTTGGGACTTTGCTTACATCCGTCGTCATTTCAATAATCACGTTGCTCACCATTATTTTTTGGTTGAAGGAATCTCACCCAAAAGAAAAGCGCGTTCCACGTAAACGTCTCTCTCTCTGGAAAACAATATTCATTCCAGGGCGTGTAAAAGAAGTTAATCCTTCAGCCATCATCAAAATTATATTCACGATTAAAATGATTTTTTCGTCAATGATGGGGTTCTATATTGGGACAATGGCCTTGTTTTTAATCGATCTCTTTAAATTCTCCGAAAAAGAACTTGGCTTCTTCATGTTTGTAATCGGATTGTTCTTGGCATTCAATCAAGCATTTGTTTCCAAGCGTTTTGTGAAAAAATTTGGAGAATACCCTACGCTAATTATTGGACTAAGTCTTTGTGCAATAGGTATGTTTTGCATTACACTCACCAATAACATCTATTTCTTTATTGGCTTCTATTACATCCTAAACCTTGGACTTTCACTCTGTTTCCCAACTTTCAATGCCCTTATTTCCTTACATGCTAATCAGCAAAAACTTGGTGAAATAATGGGAATTAGTGAATCGATTAATTCCTTTGCAATGGCCTTATTCCCTGTCATTTCAGCAATTATCTACGGATTTATTGGATTCAATTTGTACTACTTTGTGGCAGCACTCCCCGTTATTGCGCTAATCATCGCGCTCATTTCAATCAAACGATTAGGCAGAAAAGCATTCGGATAATAAGGGCACAATTGAGCGGGAATTGAGCAATTCTGTTCTTTATACGGTATATTTGGGCACCAAAAACACTACAATTAGAACTTTGGGATAATGAAAGCAGGAAGTCCATTTTCTCCTCATATATTGATCGGATCAAGTTTGATGAACTTCTTCCGTGTCGTGTTCAGCCTAAATTTCAGCATCAAAGCAAAGGCGGTTCCGCGCCTGTTTATTTCCTTCTTAATTCTTTTGATGTTCACGCCATTTAGGCTAATTGAAGCGGTACTCTATCTCTTCACTAAAAAGGAAGAAGTTAAACAACCAATTTTTATCATTGGACATCCAAGAAGTGGAACCACCTTTTTTCACGATTCATTAAATGAGTTAGACAATGTTGTCGCTCCACGTATGATCGATTGCCTGTTTCCATTGTTGAATAGATCTTTCGAGTTCATGCTAGTTCCCATTCTGGAGAAAGTCTTACCAGAAACACGCTTGATGGACAAAATGAAAGTGAGTTGGAAATCTCCGCAAGAAGAAGAGTTTGGAATGGCACTAATGTCTCCTTATTCCTCTGTTAACTTTTTATTTGCACCGAGGAAAAGTCGTGAGGTTCTCGCCAATTATGTACTGTTAAGTAATTCGCGTGCTAAAGCAAGATGGTTGTCTTCACATTGGAGATTTGCAAGAAAGATTCAAACGATGAATAAGGGGAAAACATTGGTTTTTAAAAGCCCTGGAAACACAGCCAGAATCCACGAAATTTTGGAACTCTATCCTGACGCGAAGTTTATTCATATTGTCAGAAATCCACAGGACGTTATTCCGTCGACCTTAAACTTATACGAAAAGATTCTGCCAGAATTCAGCCTGCAAGACGAATCAAAATTGGATTTAAATGCCTTTGCATTTGACTATTACGAGCAAGTCATGCATAAATTCATCGCCACAAAAGGGCAATTGAAGAAAGGTCAACTCGCTGAATTGAAATATGAAGATTTCATCCAAGCTCCTATTGAAGTATTGGACCGAATTTTTAGTGAAATAGACGTTCCTTTTTCATCGGCGAGCTTGAATACATTTTTTGAATCCAGAAAGAACTTCTCAAGAAATAAGTTTAACGAGAACACAGCACTTTCAAAAGAAATCGATGAACGTTGTCAAGAAGTAATTAAATTCTACAACTACTCCTGAGCCAAGAGCACGTCTTTTATAGAATCGAATAACAAATCGGCTTCATCTTCACATACCGAGTTTTTATCATAACACAATTGAGTCAACAACCTTGAATCATAATAGGCAAAGCCAATAGTAACAGGAGGTTTTCTCATCACTGGCGGCATGTGAATCATATTCAAAATTTTCCGACCTGCAAATTGATCAATCACCTTTGTTTCATCGACAAATGAGTAGGCGAAAGAAGTCATCTTTCCTCTTGCTGGCAAACTAATCATCCACAGATGAAATCGAAGGTTAACCAATCTTAAGACTGACTCTAAGTGGAGGAAATTCTGCGGGATATTATCCTTCATTTGTTGAAGTGTCTGCTTGTTCACTTCGTTTTGAACCTCTGCTAAAGTAGATACCTGCTCTGGTTGTAATCTGTAATGAATAAATGAAAAACGATTCCCCAAAATATACGGCACTTCCTTTCTAGGCGCCAAGTCGAAGGGTTGCTGAAATACAAACTCCTTTAATTCCTCGCCCCGCTTTAGCAGTAATTGTTTCAATGAGAGACAGCATGCCGCAAGCATCAAGGAGCTTACCGATTCTATGTGGTGCGAGCGTTTGATCTTTGCTTTGATAAAATCCGTTTCCTCATCTGTAAATGTGAGGAATTTGAACCCCTTATGAATTGGTTCTTTCGTTGATGAGTGGATAAATGCTTTCGATTCATACCATTTGGACATCATTTTCCGCGATAGCTGGAATGTAATTTTCATCCGTTTGAAAAACGAAACTTTGTCTGGCTTGATCTTTCTAATGAAATCGAACTGCTCGCCATTAAATGAACGCAATAAATTTTTGACTCCATTATTATCGATGTAAACATGGTTGAATTGAAAGAGTATAGAACTGGATTTAGGCAATTGAAACAATGTTATCTTGACAGGCCCAGTGCCAACATCATCGTTTTGAAAAACCTCAGAAAGATCTAAAAAATCCACTTTAACTTCCGAATAGTCCAATTCTTCTTCTACGTCAAACCGATATCGCTCTTTGCCGAAAAATGGACGAATGACACGTGTACTGGTCAATGCTTTAAAATGAGGATTCGCCAAAAGGTAGTGGCTCAATTCTTCTGAAGAGATTTGGGATGCTAACTCAATCAACAATTGACTTGTGTTTGCTGTCCCTTTTTCCTTTTTGATTTTGTAATCAAACAACAATTGAAAATGATCACTACTATTCAGCTCGATTTCACTTGCCATGTCTTTTTTCTCTTCGGTTGGTGTTAATCTATATTGAAGATACCATTCTAATTTTAGTAATGGAAAATCTTACTGTCTAAACCTATTTTTTAGTGTTTCAAGGTTTGTTCTGTTTTTCAAATTCTCCTGAATGTACTCAATTCTAGCATCCCCTGGGTAGGCTTTTACATAACCATCCGCATAGGTCAAAGCAGCATCGTAGAATCTGGCCTCAAGGGCCATATGAACAGACATCGCTAGGGCGACTTTATGGTTTGGATATCCTTTCTGCAACAACAACTGAGCACCACTGAACGCACCGTCAAAATTGCCCGTCTGGTAATAAGCATTTACCAATCCCGAAACCGTTTCCATGTCATCTTTTCCAAAAGCAAATGCTTTCTCATAACTATCCAACGCGGCATCTGTATTTTTCCCTTCAGCGAGGTAATGTTCTCCCAACATTCTTTGAAGCCGCGCATATTCTTTATCGTTTCCTTCGTTTGCGAAGGGCGTTAGCTCTTCAATCACATTCACAAGACGTCGTTCGTATGCTTTAGGATTACTTTCAATTCCCAGTGCCAATTCAATGTCCGCAGCTCCTGTAATCCAATAACTTTTAAACGTATGAATACCAACACTTTCAAAACGTTTCGACAAAGCAGAATGATTAAAATGAATGGGGATAAATGTCAACCCGAGCAGTGAAACAGCGATTACGGGACCGATAAATTTGGCACCCAGTTTTGTAAGTTTCTCCTCTTTCGCCAATGCGATAATGAACAGTAAAAAAACAGGTGCAGGAAGCGCCAAAAGATCCCAGTCAACCGCCATGCCCAATAGTGGGTTAATCATAAAGAAAAAGCCTACAAAACAGATCAGTGTAACTCCAAGAACGAGAACCTCAGCTCTATTCCAATCAATTTTCTTTCTCAGTTTGATAAAAAAGGTGATTAGGAGCATCAATCCAGCACTGGACCAAAGCAAGATTTCATTAAAAAAATCGAAGATATGATTCGTGCTTAAAAGATTGTACCGATCAAGTGGTGCTTCTGGAGAATACAAAGGAAGAAACAAACGTTCAAATACGGGCAAGTCTTTTTCCAACCATCTTGGGTCTGCATGGTCACCTAAAATTCCCACATAGATAACAATGAAAATTAGAAAGAATGGAATAAGCACCCATAGCCCTACCTTCTTCCAATTTACCTTACTCCAAAACGATGTCTTTTCGCGGAAAAAATAATGCATCAGTATCGCAAGCAGTGCAGGCAAAAGAAGCAAAACACTTGCAAAATGAAATTTCCCCGCCACAAAGTAAAGGGCTCCAAGTACAAGCAAACGTTTAACTGAAGGAGCCTTAAAATAGACTAAAATCATCATGAGAAAAGCCGTGATCGAAAGAATTGCAGGCGCATAAATTTCGATGTGTCCAAAGAAAAGAAGTACGAATGGAGGACTGCAAAGCAAAATTGCCGAAATCAACTGCCAACTACGATTTTCAAAATACCACCGTACAAAAAGCAATGAAAGGAACACATAAACTCCAGCTACAATGCCATTAAAGGTCTCGAAAGCACTTATTGGATCTGTATCCATCCATTCTGCCAATACTACCACTCCATTTAAAACAGTACGCTCCCCCACTTTTGGGTCGAGAATGTTTGGATCAAGGAAAATACCTAAATGATCTACTTCTGACACATCGGGCAAGTTTGCCAGTTCGTAAGCGAAATTTGGTGAATCGCCATAAAACTGCTCTACCATTGTTAAATTTGAACACATAAGAAGAACACCGAAAGCAATAATCGCAGCCAATATCACTCCATTTCTACCTTTCAACTTCCCATTTTCGAAGCTTTGAATGACCGAATCCTTGAGTCTGAAGAAAAACGCAAAATACAATGAAAGAACAACGACGACAATGGAAGTAATGGGTGAGAGAAAAGCTAAGAAATGTGCTCCCCACCAACGCTCTGGAAACAGGTAGCCCAAGCCATAAAACAACAATACCGCCATTGAAGCATCACGAATTACAGAAGGAGATCCGGCCTTCTTTTTGCTAAGCTGAGTTGATTCTTTTTCCATAGACTTGTTAATTCCTACGATATCGATTCACAACGGAGGTTAACCCTACACAAGCAATAAAAAACACAAATAATTTCATGACGTGCGGGAAAACTTCTACAATTCCTTCACCGCGCAGAAATAATGCATAAAACCCATCAAGCGCCCAATGTAAAGGTGACAATTCGCTGATTGTACGCATAATTTCAGGCATAATATACGCTGGAACCCAGATCCCTCCTATTGCTGAAAACACCAAAATAGAAAGAGACCCCAACACAGCCCCTTGTTGTTGCGTAGCAGCAAGTGTACCTACTAAAATTCCATATCCTGTTGCGGCGAAAGAACACGCCAACGCCACTATTCCAATTGCCAGATAGCTGTTCCCTAAATTCAAAACGGGCAACCCAAGCATTGGAAGAAAAACAAGTCCAATTGAAAGCATCAACACAAATTGAATCATGCACACAATGACATACACGATGAGTTTAGCGCTCACTTGCAATAAATATGAAGCTGGAATCGTATGAAAACGGAACACACTCCCCTCTTGCTTTTCCTTCAAAACACTACTTACCAATGGAATAACGATAAAGAACATGGAAAAGATTGTCCACGCTGGCACGTTGTGCTGAACAGCGTTTGGTGCTACCTCTCCCGTAAGCTCAGACGCATATTGCTGACTGTAGCTAATGACCTGCTCATTGTTATAATCTCCTTTCTGTACTTCAGTTCCATCTGGAATTAAATCGGCGATTTGTTCGTTGAACGTTTCAAACATGATCCGTGTGGTCATGGTAGAAATAAATTCACGTAACTGACTTGTCATAGACGTCACAAAGCTTTTTGATGCAACAGGATCGATGATCAATTTAATCTCTGCAGTGCCCCCTTCATTGGTTGAATCGCTTTCCATCCCAAGGCTTTCCGTAACCAAGCCCATGACATTATTCTCTACCGCTTCTGTAGCGCCTTCTGGAATGATAATTCCAATGAGGAATTTACCCTCTTTCACAGCTTCGCCAACATTCTCTGCAGTTGCAGGCTCACCATCTATTTCATTGTGAAATGAACACATCTCTGTGTTTCTCAGCCCCTGCTCTATTCGATTTCCCAATGTGTCTTGGTCCGCATTTACAAACACAATAGGAATTCCCTGTTCATTCAACGTTCTAAATGCTGCATCTTGAATCAGCGTCATTACGAAAATGAGAACCATCGGCATAACGAACAAAATCCCCAGTCCGATACGATCACGTACCAGCAGAAGCATTTCTTTCTTCATGGCTGCAATTAATCTTCTCATATCAATCCCTCATTGCAGTATTGGTTATTTTCAAAAAGACATCCTCTAGATTCGAACAGCCCTCGTGCTCTTTTATCAATGCTGAAGGGTTTCCGCGTACAATGATTTTTCCATGATCGATAATCGCTACGTCGGAACAAAATTTCTCTGCCTCCTCCAAGTGATGCGAAGTATAGATAATAGTCATTCCAGAGGCGTTCAATTCACTTAGATGCTGCATAATCGCTTTTCGAGATTGCACGTCCACACCGACTGTCGGCTCATCGAGAAACAAGATCTTGGGATTGTGTAAAATTCCTGCAATTAGATTTATCCGGCGTTTCATACCTCCAGAATAAGACTCCACTCGCTTATCAGCACTGCGGGTCATTTCCAATTTCTCTAGCCATTCATTAATCCGCTTTTTCAATTCAGCTTTCTCAACGCCATACATCGTCCCGTAAAACTCAAGATTTTCACGACCAGTTAAGGTGGGATAAAGGGCTATATCTTGTGGAACTACACCCAAATCATGCTTAATCACAGCCAAATTGGTTCGAAGATCCTCTCCATTGATCAGCACAGTACCATGCGTAGGATTAAACAGTCCGCACAACATTGAAATCGTTGTTGTCTTACCCGCACCATTAGGTCCAAGCAAGCCAAACACTTCATTTTTCTGAATAGAAAAAGAAACATCGTCTACCGCCAAAGATTCTTCTTCGCCGTACGATTTCGTGACATGTTCAATAGCAATTACTGGGGCTGATTTTATCTGTTCCATTTGATGAAGTAAAGTTAGTATTTATTTGATGTGTGCTTTATCATCAACAACTAACTTTTATGTTTAACTGTCTTCTATCGTAACAGTTCTGCTTCACTGATCACAGCGATCCAAAGTGAAATCTTGCCATTATCCATGCGCGGCCAAATTGGACGAATCTGACCTTGAACCGCATCGATATTTAAGTAGTCTCCGAAAAAGATTTCATCATCTGGAATAAATGGCGAATCCGAAATTTTGGTATCCGTAAATGTCTTTCCACCGTCTCTTGAAACACTCAAATACACATCGGTTTGGTTATCCGAATAATTTCTACGGTCATAATAAACCGTATACAAGAAACCCGAACTTTGATCCACTGCCAACCATGTAAAAAATTGATGTTTAGCTGAAGCGTCTTGGTTCACCTTAATGCGCTCACTCCATGTTTCGCCCCCATCCGAAGATTTTATGATCCAAACATCCGTATTGTCCTCGCCATTTTTCTGATCACACCAATTGAGGTAAAGCGTTCCTTTGTTTGGTCCATCACTTATATCGCACTTGAGAATTGGTAAACCATTGGCACGATAAATTCCAGGAATCGTTAAATCCCAGCCACCAAATTGTGGTTCTAGAGATTTCTCCTCTGACAACCAAGTTGCTCCTCCGTCGAGTGATTTCTGCATCACCAACCCTTTTGGACCTGTCCATGTAACGAAAATTTCGCCATTGGGACCAACAGCTGGGACGGCACCTTCTACAGTTTCGTCTCCATCTTTACAATCTCCTCCAAATTTTGAAATCCGCAGTGGATCACTCCATGTTTCTCCTTGATCTGCTGACTTTGAAAAGACGATAATTGAACTATCCGCTGGATCATCCGAATCATACGCATCGAATTGTGTCCATGTCATATAAATCTCGTTATTCTCCTGATTTATAACCGTCCAGTGCTTGTCCTGAACCTTTGTGCCGTTAGGTTTTGGAAAGGATCCCTCTGAAAAGTCAGCACATACCTTATCCGCTGATTGACAAACAATACGATCCAAATGGACATCCTTATAACTTGCTAAATGAAAATAGTAAACACGTCCCTTTGTATCAAACATTAGAACAGGGTCACCATAAACTCCATAAGGGCTTTTTAGGGTTTTGCTCTTCCATTTTTTTCCACCATTCTTGGAATAATAATAGTCTGAAAGTACGGAACCCGCTGCCATCACTTTTGGATTAAGCGGATTAATCGCAATGGAAGGTTCAACTTGAGAATATTCATAAACGATATCAACAGGTGCTGGTAGTTGCACCAATTTAAATTGCGCTTGCACCGAAAGTCCAAGTGCACAAAAAACTAGAATTAACTTACTTCTTAACACCTCTCAACCAATAATTAAATAATTTCTCATTCGCTGGTTCTGGAACCATAACAAATTTAAACTTAGGCTGCTCGTATTCCGTCACTTCAATTTCTGTTGATAACAACTGATTGTCACGTGAAAAAAGCACATTGATCACCTCACGATTCCCAATTGATTTAAAATAGGCTTCCACAGTACTTTTTTCAACTCGGATTCCGTTGACTCCAATTATTTCATCGTTTACACTGAGTCCCGCGGTCTCTGCAGCAGATCCACTTCGAATACTTCGAACAATCGTTTTTCCTCCCGATTCTCCCAAACTCAATCCTACACTTGGCTTTGC
>CAJQJL010000125.1 GCA_905478665.1 uncultured Flavobacteriales bacterium | reverse complement strand
CCACCGTCTGTTGTGTGATAGACGGTGGGACCAACTGGAACAACATCACTGGTGCTTTACCAAATCTCCCGTGTAACGTTGTAAAATATGATCCAGCAGCTGGTGCAGGAGGACTGTATGTTGGTACCGATGTTGGTGTATACTACCGTGACGATGCGAGTGGAGTTTGGGTTCAATACATGAACAATCTACCAAATGTAATTGTCAACGACCTTGAAATTAACTACGCATCGAATGTTATTCGAGCAGGAACTTATGGAAGAGGTGTTTGGGAATCTGGGGCATACGCGATTAGTGACAATGATGCGGGTATTTCTGCAATTCTATCACCGGATGATTCTTATTGTAATGTGAATAGTTTCGATCCTATTGTCACCTTGACAAATTTCGGGGCATTGGATTTGACATCAGCGACCATCACTTATGATATTGACGGAGCGGGAGCATTAACATATAATTGGTCAGGCACCCTCACCCCTGGTACATCAGTAAATATCACATTGCCAACAATGACAACTACTGGTGGCGCTCACACCTTCAACGTTTCGACAAGTCTTCCGAATGGCGTTATTGACGAAGAACCACTAAACGACGCAGATAGCAAAACATTCACCGTAACAATGGGAGCTGTGATGGCTGCATTCAATATTATTCCCGACTGTTGGGGATCAGAAGTCACCTGGGAAATTCTCGACGGTGGAGGAACACAGGTGGTTGCGGGAGGACCTTATTCAGATGGAACAGGAGGAATTCTTGTAACTGATTCCGTTTGTCTCCAGCCAGCGTGTTATGACTTTGTAATTTACGATGGATATGGCGACGGAATGTACGGTTCACAATACGGTTCATGTACAGTTGATGGATATTACAATTTAACTGATCCAGCCGGTGATACGCTCATGGAGATCATCGCTGTGAATTCAGATTACGGTTCATCTGAGAACAACAGTTTCTGTTTGACATCTGGACTAATGGCAAATTTCTCTGCATCCACAACAACATTGTGTGAAGGAGGAACTGTTGATTTTACAGATCTTTCATTGGGGAATCCAACAACATGGGATTGGACATTTACAGGTGGATCACCATCTACATCAACAAATCAGAATGAGACAGGTGTACTTTACACCACAGCAGGAACGTATGATGTCCAACTAATCGTCGGAGACGGTGCAAACGCCGATACACTTCTACTTGTGGGCTATATCACTGTTAACGCTCCTAATGCTGGATCAGAAAACGTCATTGCGTGCGATTCGTACACTTGGTCTGCAAATAGCACATCGTACACGGCGAGTGGCTCCTATACTGCGACATTAACGAATGTATCAGGGTGTGATTCTATCGCAACACTGAACCTTACCATTAACAATAGCAATTCAGGATCTGAAAGCGTTAACGCATGTGATAGTTATCTATGGACAGCCACTGGACAAACCTACACGAGTTCGGGCGCATACACGACAACATTAACGAATGCAGCAGGCTGTGACTCGGTCGCAACCTTAAACTTAACAGTGAATGCAACAAACTCTGGATCAGAAAGCATTACTGCCTGTGGTTCATATACCTGGGCAGCAACAGGGCTGACATATTCGGCGAGTGGAACCTTTGCAACAACACTAACAAATGCTGGAGGATGTGACTCAGTCGCTACGCTCAATTTGACAATAGCAAATAGCTCATCTTCCTCACAGACAGCCTCAGCGTGCAACACCTATACTTGGCCAACAAATGGAAACACGTATACTTCTTCAGGATCCTATACTGCTACACTCATTAATGCAGCAGGTTGTGATTCAATCGTTACGTTAAATCTTACAATCAACACTGATGTTACGAACACCGACAACGTCACAGCATGTGGAAGTTACACTTGGGCAGCCAATGGAACGACCTATACAAGCGCTGGTTCTTACGTCGCCGTGTTGACCACTGCCGCTGGTTGTGATTCGACAGTGACATTGAACCTTACAATCAGTACAACAGCTGCAACAAGTGAAACAATTTCAACATGTGGACCATATACATGGTCAGCTACTGGTTTGACATATGCTTCGAATGGGACTTATGTTACAACGCTTACTTCATCCACTGGGTGTGATTCAACAGTGACGTTAAACCTTACCATTAACTCTGCGAATTCAGGATCAGAAAGCGTAACAGCTTGTGACAGCTACACATGGACCGGAAATGGAAACACGTATACCGCATCAGGTTCGTACACTGCTACACTGACCAATATGTATGGTTGTGACTCCGTTGCAACATTGAACCTCACCATTAACAATAGTGTTATTGGCGGTACAGAAACTGTTGCAGCGTGTAATTCGTATACGTGGGCAGCCAACGGAAACACCTATTTCTCCAACGGAACGTATACAGCAGTTGTGACAAGTTCATATGGATGTGATTCAACAATCTTCCTAGACTTAACTGTAAATACAAGTACGACAGGATCTGAAAGCGTAACGGCTTGTGATTCGTATACATGGTCAGCAAATGGAACTACCTATACCAATGGAGGGTCGTATGTTGCCACACTCACAAACTCAACTGGTTGTGATTCGACAGCCACGCTGAACCTTACAATTAATGCGAGTAGTGCCAGTACCGAGACCATGACAGCTTGTGATAGCTATACGTGGACAACGGATGGAAACACTTATACATCTAGCGGTTCATATGTCGCAGTATTGACCAACGCCGCTGGTTGCGACTCAACGGTGACCTTAAACTTGACTGTAAATTCAAGTTATTCATCGACCGAAACGATTTCAGCCTGTGACTCATATACATGGGCGGCAAACGGAACGTCATACACGCAAAGTGGAAATTATACTGTTGTCTATTCTACATCAGGTGGATGTGACTCTACACTCATGTTAGACTTAACAATCAACAGTGTGGTAGCAAGTGCCACTCAATTGGATGATCTTACACTCGAAGCTGATTTAGCTGGAGCAACTTATCAATGGTTGGACTGTGACGCGAATTACGCGCCAATATCAGGCGAGACAAATCAGACGTTTACTGCAACAACAAATGGCGACTATGCCGTTGTGATTACGTCCAATGGGTGTTCTGACACCTCTGCGTGTTTGACGATCTCCAACGTTGGGATTTCAGAGAATGACTTCGGGAGTTCTTTTGAAATTTATCCAAATCCAACGCATGGGAATATGCACGTAACGCTGGGTGACACTTATGACCGCATTGAGGTGAAATTGTACACTATGCTTGGCCAGTTGATACTCTCAACAGAGTTTGTTCAGAGCGACAGCTTCGATATTGAATTTGACGGAGCGGCAGGTTACTATATGCTTGAGATTCGAACCTCAACAGATGAACATGCCCGTGTCAAGGTCTTGAAAGATTAAGGTGAAATCTATTATTTCAGGTATTTGTACGGTTTATTACACGTACAAATACCTGAATTATAACCCATTCCAAATCAATCTGTTGAATATTCTCTAGATTGGGCACTGGCTCAATTCTATGATTATGAAATTCACAAAGATTCTTCTTCTCTTATTCACCTTTGTTGCTACCCAAAGTTTCGCGCAAGAAACCTATGCGGAGAAAAAAATTCGTTTACATGCATTCGACAGCTACTTAGATTCTTTAGTTGATGCATTAAACTATCGTGAAACACACCTCTCCTTTTGCAAACTGAAGAAAGTCGCACGAAGGAGTAAGAAGAAAGGAGAAAAACTCAATAAGTACATCAATTTAGAGGCACTTGAGATCCTCCTGACCGAAGACCTAACCTTAGCTCATCTAAAAATATCATCAAAAGCACTTGAAGAACTTGCACTGGAATCAGATGTTCAAAATTTTGAAAATGGTGGAAAGACAGTCTCCGAAAAAAGACGGATGTTCAAAACATTATCTAACAGCAAACTCTACTTCACCAAAGATGTTTTCGAGAACTTAAATGCTATTGATTTCTACGACGCGACCGTTAACGCGGATACATTTGAAACGAATATTGGGAACATGACGCGCTTTAACTCTGTTCACTATCTCTATGAATGTATGAAGAGTTGGCTGGAGCTTAACCAACTGAACAATACCTCAAAAAATTACGAGGTAATGGAGAAGAAAATGGTTGTTCTGAAGGAACGTTTATTGGAACTATCAGAAGAGAAATACTATAAGTACGATTATACCGCCATCTCGAATAAAAAATTCAAAGACATCAGCGTTCATTCTGATAATGATGTATTTATGCCTACAGGAAATCAAGACATGAATTTGACTGGCGGTCTCCATATTGATATCGGTACAGATTTCATGAAAATGCGTCTATTACCCTATATCAACGGTGATAATATCTTGAGTTATCAAACCTTCAACTGTGGATTTGATGTATTGACTCCTTACATTCGAGACACAAATGATGTACTAAAACTTCTTTCGTACAGTCACGACCGTCCTTTTGCATCTACGCAATATTTTGGCAGAACAAAATACCGATTGCACAGAAGAGGACATATTCGCCATACAGGTAAATTTCAACTTGTGATTATCGGCGGACAGATAGCCCCATTCTTTCAAAAATTGCTTCACAAAGACGTTGCAGTGACTTCCATTAAACCCGTGGGCTGGCATAATCAAATTGGTAATGGTGGACGTTTGGGGTTCAAAGTCTATCATAAATTTGATTTTATGCTGTTGTCAGAACACACTTCTATCTTCAACACACAAACACCATTTTTCAAGTATTTGAATCCATTTATTTCTGTTGACGGTCAGGTATCACATGAAAAAACGTTTATTGGAGGCTCGCTTACCATCTCCACGCGCGACTTCTTCAATGCTTCTGGTAACTATCAGGATTTCAAACTGAAGAAACTCCAGAAATACCGCTTCGATTATGTGTTAAACTTAAGGTACCAATACATCTTTCACAATTCATTGCTAGAGGATTTTGGACTTACACATCGCTATGATGATGACCCATTTGATGATGAATACCTTTCGAACTATTACCTGCAACGCGATCAAATAAACAGGAACCTTTTTTCGGTTAACCTACAACTGAACTACCGCTATCGAATGGCAACTTTTTTCTACCGTTTGTCTATCTACAATAAGGAGTTTAAAGAGCGTAGCCTTGATGATCTTACACCAGCAGAATACGCGGAATACGGAAGTATTCTGGAAGAACGCTTCAAGTACCAATGGTATGGATACGGAACAATAGGTCTGGTGTTCAACTTGTAGTTTCTTGTCCACCATCAGTTTCTGGCTCTAATTTATCACGTCAGAAGAATACGGTATCTTTGTAGTATGAAGGGATTTCTCATTGCTTTTGTTATTCTCATTTCGTGTTCAGTTCATGGACAACTCTCAACCGTTGAAGGCAAAACGACTTACAATTTCTGGTTGAATCTTCCTGCGGACAGTATCTTGAAGAATAATCCTCCTGTACTCATTTTTCTCCACGGCAGAAGTCTCTCAGGAAATGATTTAAGCCGTGTGAAGCGTTACGGAGTGATCTGTGAGATAGAAAAAGGACGCAAGGTTCCTGCAGTAGTTATTGCACCACAAGTACCTTCAGGTCAGTCATGGAATCCCGATCTAGTTTTGGAAGTCTTGGCCTATATTCAAACTGAATATGCAACAGATACCAACCGAGTATATGTTTGCGGGATGAGTCTCGGAGGATACGGAACCATGTCTTTTGCAGGTAAATATCCCGACAAGGTGACTGCAGGCGTAGCACTCTGTGGAGGCGGGAATGTTGGCGACGCCTGTAATTTGGCACAGCTCCCTTTTTGGATTCAGCATGGTACAGCAGATAGCGCGGTTCCTATTTCAGAATCTCGGAAAATGATGAAAGCCATCAATGCCTGCAATGAAGGTGAAAATTTGATCTATAAAGAGATTCCAGGTGCAAGTCATGGAGCTATGGAGAAGATGTTTCGCTCAGATGAAATGTATAACTGGATGTTTGAACACAGCAAGTAATCAAAAAAGGTATGTCTGACGAGCTTATCGATCAATCCAAAAAAGAGAAACCAGATGACTGGGTATATGAAGTTCTATTCAGAATCCTATTTCTCGGAGGACTGATCTATGTTATAAAAATTTTCTTCGATTACTTCCTTCTTTACCAAAGATTTAATTCGCCATTGGTTCCTAATTATGCTGTTAATTACATGTACGGGAATAGTCATGCGCTTCATGGGGTCTACGCTATCAGCGCATTGATTCTCGCCTATCTTATCCAATGGATTGGAAATTCAAAGCTTGCACTCATTGCGATGGTTCTTTTTGTTATTGGGGGTATCTCCTTGATTTACCTGACACCAATAGAGTTTCAATAACTTTCACAAATAGAATTGGTACATTCGTAATTCACGAAGCAACTTCTATTCGTATGAAAGATTCTATTTCGTTTCAATTTATAAGTGAGCCTTCTGATGTAAATTATGGAGGCAAGGTGCATGGTGGTGAGGTCATGAAATGGATTGACCAAACAGCATATGCGTGCGCTACGGGCTGGGCCCAAAACTACTGCGTTACTGTATACGTAGGTGGCATTCGCTTCTTTCGACCAATTTCCATTGGTGCGATTGTACGTGTAGATGCACAAGTCATTTATACAGGGCGAACAAGTATCCATATCGCTGTTGATGTATTCTCAAGGGGTGTCAGAGAGACAAATTTTGAAAAAACTACACATTGCATCATTGTCTTTGTATCCACTGACGATGACGGAAAACCGATTCCTGTGAACAAATTTATTCCTACCACTGACAAGCAACTAGAAATGGAGGAATATGCCTTGCGTTTGATTGAACTCCGAAAGGCGATTGATGAAGTAAAAACGAAACATCTCTACTAAATTTAAAACTATAAAGACACTAGCACTTCTGCTCTTCGTTGCCCTGAGTACTATTATTCAAGCCTTTGGTTAATAAGAGCAGGAGAGAAAGGCACGTGTCCGATCTCTCCACCTCAATTCTGGTTTAACGGATCATTATACGCTCATGTCCCAAATAAACGTCATTTGAGTGAACGCGAAGAATATAGTATCCACTTGGCAAGGCATTGAGGTCAAGCATTACCTTCTGTCCACCAACGGCATGCTGAGTTACCATTGTTTTTCCAAAAAGATCAATTACTTCAAAAGTTAACTCCTCATTTGGTGCTGTGCTCTGTGCTTCTACCGAAATATTACCAGCCGTTGGGTTTGGAAACACCTGCATCCCGATGGATGAAAGCTTCTCAATACCAGCCGTTTTGACTACGTCGATATTGTCCAGAAAGAGCAAGTTGCATGTCATGATATTACCAATACATGACTCTTCCGCATTTCTAAAGTGGATGATAATACTATCTGCAGGATCTGTTGTAGATTGAATCGTTGACAAGCTGAAATCAAACGGCATCCATGCTTCTGCATTACCAAAATCAAATTGCGTGTTGATAATGGTATCTCCAGCCGTACTCTTCACGATTACTGTTCCTGTTCCTGAAATCCCAGGGTTTCCGCTGATGTATTTATATGCTCCTGTAATATTTGTAGGGTACATCGACAAGGTATCTCTGTAACTTAGAATTGTCTCCGCGTAGTTGTACCAATTGTGCACAACAACGGCATAGGTTCCTGTAAAAGCATCCGTAGTTTGCGATATTCCTGTATCGTAATCGAAACTCCAGTTATCGATAAAGCCATGCGTCGGATTAGCGACCGCGTGAGAATCAACCATTTCTCCTTCATAAGCATGTGGATATAGGTTTGTCCAATTCTCAAAATCAGCGTTGTTAATCTGTCCGAACAACTGCGTTGAAAACAACGCAATTGTAATGAGTAATGTGATTTTCATAAGCGAGATTTTAATGTTCTCTACAAATGTATGTCATCACTTCCTTACTGAACATGTATAATTCGGCGCAAGTCATGTATAATATTGATTCTCTGCTTATTCTCTGAATTCTACGCGCACGGGGATTCGCACTCTGGTCTTCCTGTATACTGGATTACAATTTTCCATTGATTCGATTCGTGCGAGAACCTTATCGTCGATTTGATCACAGATTCCACGTTCTACTTTTGCGTCCGTTATTCTTCCATCTTTCTGAATAACAAAAGAAACATAAACACGCGTTCGGTAGTTCGCAGTTTTGCAATAGGAATAGACCATGTCTTGTGCAAGATAGGCTTCAAAGGCTACTTGTCCGCCTGGGTAAAAGTCGTAGGAGTGGGAATCGTAGCACAAATCCTGCTGAGCACTCACTAGAAATGAGATCATGATCATGGGAAAAAGCAGAAGCCGCATGAGAACGAACTCACAAAAATTACACCTATTTTTCAGCCTCTCTATGATAGATCGTTACACCTTTTCCAATGTTATAGGCAAGCCTAGACATCAATCCGAAACCAGTTCCAAGCAAATATGGTTCATTGAAATGTTATATTTGTGAATGTAAATTATAAGCAATGAAATATTTAGTTCCTTTTCTAGTACTGATACTTTTTTCCGCTTCCTGTTCAAAGAAGGATGCTGAGAAGCAAGCTGATATTGACGACCAGATCATTCAACAATACATCAGTGACCACAATTTGTCAGCTACCGCTACAGGTACAGGCTTGTATGTTGTGATTGATGAGCCTGGCACTGGAAGTTCGTGTAATGAATCATCAACTGTCAGAGTGGTGTACAAAGGCTACTTCCCCGATGGAGGAATCTTCGACGAAAGTTCAGCATCAGGAATAGAATTCGGATTACAAAATGTCATTAAAGGATGGACCGAAGGAATTCCACATTTCAAAGAAGGTGGAAGCGGTATACTGTTGGTTCCTTCAGCTTTGGGCTACGGAGAAAATGGTGGTGGACCTATTCCTCCAAATTCAGTGTTGATTTTCGACGTTGAATTACTTGATGTTCTGTAGGACAGTTCTTACACCAATCCTTCCAATTATTCAGTCTCAGTAGACTCTCCTCGCAAGTTTTCGAAGAATTCAGCGAGCGCTTTTCGCTGCTCAGCGGATAGTTTCGCATCGCCATGTGTCCACGTGTATGAATTTAATGGCATCTTACCCTCTTCAACTTCTTCCGCACATTCCTCCAACTTATGGTCGGCTTTTTTAGCGGAGTAGTCGCCCCATTCCGAGAAGTTCAATTCGGATCTACCTTCGTCAACATGATGCTTTAACCACCACGATACTGGCGCAATTTGTGAATACCAAGGGTACGTCGTTGTGTTCGAATGACAATCATAACAAGCATTGTTAAGAACTGTTTTCACTTCCTCTGTTGGCGAGGTAAGCGCGATAAAATCCTTCCCCAAGTCTACTTTTGGATTGTCGGTATCAATACGAATAAACTGAATGAGAATAAGGAAGATGAGGAGACCTAACAGCGATTTCTTAATGTACTTCTTCATAGGAGACTTTTCTACAAAGATAAGGGCTTAGGATGAATCCACGCAACAGCACATTAAAAAAGGGTCTCGGTTTAACCGCGACCCTTTTTTTGACCTAAACTAATTGCTATACTACTTGCTACTCAGCTATAAAACTGACTAATTATGAGGTACCAAGGTACGGCAAGTCTGAAGTAGGACACAGGGCGTATTTCCCAACGTGACGTTTTTGTTTCCCAGCGTGCAATGCACTAATCGCCTTCGTATTCAGGAGACTCAAGAAATTGCGAACAGAACAACAAACACAAGGAAAATGATCAAGCAAATACCAAGACCAACAGACGTGGAAATAATGCCCTTTCTAATTCCTTCCCTTGCCTCTATGGCTCCATCCTTGGTTTTGAGATCTTTTTTAATTCTTGAAAGCGCAATTCCACCTAGGATAAAGGCTATAATTGCGAAGATCCAACCAATTACAGGAATAAAGGATAGGTTACCCATGACTCTTGCTGCTCTTGCCGTCTTAAGGTTTTTTACAGGATCTAGTTTTTGCATTAATTTCTCCAAGGACTCTGTTCCAACCAAACGATTGAATGCACCATGTCTGTTTTTATCTTCCACATGTTTAGAATCCGATGCAAGCGATTGTTCTTCCAAAACTATAGAGGGCAGTGAATCTTTCTGAAGTATTTTGGTCATTTCTGGATAGCCTTTGACCTCATCTTCATGCAGATCTGCCTTAGCGAATGAAGTAGGACTATTTTGTTCCGAAATGGTATGTTTATCAACGCGTTGATACTTTATTTTACCGTTGTATGTTCCACAGGCAGAAAGGATAAGTGTTACCATGAGTAGAATGTAAACTGAGATTCGCTTGTTCATAATGCAAAAATAAGATTTATTCAATGTGTTAAGTGCTTACCAAGATCGACTAACGATTAATAGAATTCCACCAACGATAAGCATAAGTCCACCTATTGCGGCTAAAAGAGTATACACGTCCAAACCATACGCTCCAATATTTCCAATTGTGGCTCCTAACAAAACAACGGTACCCAAAATCATGAGCAGGATACCAACAATTATCTTCCAAACTCCATGTGTCTTCGTCCTGTATTGCCCTGGATAGTATTTCTTGGATTTGAGAATCTTCGATTTCTGAAATCCCGCCTTTAATTGTAGGATCGGTGCCGTTGCTTTCTCATGGGAATTCATGATGATACCAGTTCGCTGAGTTTTAAGATCAAGCTCTCCTTCGTCATCCTTTTGAGATTTTCTTTCGGCTAATGGATAGATCATTTTCGCTTCAGCACTTACTTCTGATACGAATGTAGTTTCCTGTTCTTTTTCATTAATATTTACTTTGCGAAATCGTAAACGATTATAACTCCCACAGCCAGCCGTACTGAATAGAATAAATGCACAAAGAAAATATAATCGCAACCTCACAGGTGATAATTCGAATTACTATTTAACCCACTAAATTACAACCCAGAATTAAAATAAAAAATGATCCTCGGCAGTTTTGCCAAGGATCACCTATTTACTATTTAGATTTCTTTGTCTTGATTTTGTATCCTACCGATACTCCCACATCATGGTTGATTAGTGATACATTATCCGTATTAAAGCTCAACAATCCTGCGTTGTAATTTGCCTCTAGAAAGAAGTTTTTGAATTCTACCCCTGCCCCAAGTGTCAATCCTGCATTCATTCTGTCCTTTGCATCGTCGTACATATCGTTGATAGACTCACGGTCTTCTGCTTTATAATTGTACCCATCGCTGTCCTCACCTTCAGCTTTGTAAGTTACGTTTCCAAAGAGTACCATTCCAAAATAAACTCCCGTTTGAGCGTATACTTTCACATCTCCTGTTGTGATTCCAAATTTGAAGTTTATCGGAATATCCAGAACGTTCATTCGAAGCGCTTGACTTTCTTTTTCAGAGTAAGAATACGTTGACGATGTATATTCAGATTTGTACTCCAATTTATATCCTTTCGTAGATAATTTGAATCCTGGAACAATTGCAAATCGCTCGCTGATGTTAAATTCATACGCGAGTGCTGCGTTGTATCCTATAACTGGCTTTAATCCATATTCTGTAGTCGACGAACTTCCACCAGGTCCAGTATATGATTCAGAATAATCCTGATACAAACGTTCGCCACCTTCGTAGATGTGTGTTTGTCCAATGTTGACTCCACCGCTAATGTTAAGGGATTGAGCTGAAGTGTTAAAACTAAATGCTGCCACAGCAAGTGCTAATTGTAATGATCTCTTTGTAAATGTGTTTCCAGTTTTCATAAGGCGTTTTGTTTAAGTGTTTCTGTTTTTATTAACACTTCAAAACTACCTCCATTGATTCGTGTGGCGTTACTGAATTGACCAAGAAGGAAATTGTCACTTGCGGGTATCGCAACTAGTTAGAATCTCATGATTGCGATTATCAAGCCATGCGCTGGCAGGCAGGACACGACTCATCACCAAAAGGTCATTTTAAACTTTACTCTCCTTCTAACTCTTTGATAATCGCATAAGCATTTGGATTATTCGGCTGAAGCTCTACGGTCTTTTTGTAGTTTTCAAGCCCTTTTACTTTATTTCCATCCGCAAGATAAGCTTCTCCTAAACTGTCGTAGACGTTCGCTGATTCAGGAAATTGTTCTGTATTGATTATAAACACAGCAATGGCTTCTTTAACCATTCCTTTGTTCAATAAAGAATATCCAGCCGCGTTTACTTCAGACTCCACCAGCTCATACGTGCCTTCGTCCATGGTTTCTCTGAACCAAAGTAACGCCTGATCAAGTCCGCTTTTATCAAGAACTTCCAACATTCCATATGCCAATGATTTCTTTGGAAGTACGTAATGAGTACCATAAATAATTGAAAAAATCTGTGAACTAATATCATCGAGCACTGTTCCACCTGTATTGTTCAGCAAAACCACCAAATTTTTATCCTCTGGTATTCGACTGATGATCGTATTGAACCCATTAATACCACCACCATGACCGATGGTCAAATAGCCCTTTTCTTCGTCTGGCCAGAATGTACTAATTCCCCAACCGTAGCCATATTTATTGCTCCATGAATCAACGTGTCCTGTAAACATCAACTCTTTTGATTTCTCCGAGATCAACTTGTCCGTATACAATGCCTGATCCCACAGATACAAATCTTCCACTGTTGAATACATGGAACCTGCAGCATACGGAATGGACATATCTAAATAACTGGAATTGACATATTCATTTCGTCCAACACGATCGTAACCCGTCGCTCTATTTTTTAATATTGTTTTGTGATGATCGAAGCCCGTGTCTTCCATTCCCAATGGTTCAAAAATGCCTTTGTGTAAAAGCTCTTCATATGTATTTCCTGTTACCTCTTCCAAAATAGCTCCCAAGAGGAAATATCCTGAATTGGAGTATGAAAACTTTTCTCCAGGTTCAAAGTCCAAGGTTGAATCAGCAAAGACGTGCACAAACTCTTCAGGTGTATACGGGTTACGGCTATCGTTCTTGAAAAAACCAGGAAAGGAGGTGTAATTAGGGATCCCAGAACTGTGCGTGAGCAAATGGTGCAAGGTGATTTTGTTTCCATTCTCCTTTGGGTAATCGGGAAGGTAGGTCGTGATGGGAACATCTAACTTCAAGTTTCCTTCTTCTACTTGCTGCATGATGAGCATTGCGGTAAACTGCTTCGTTACTGAACCGAGCCTGTGTTTCGTATTTGCCTTATTGGCAATATCCCATTCCATGTTCGCCAATCCAAATCCGCCTTTGTAGATTACTTGTCCGTCTGCAGCGACAAGAATTGATCCGTTGAACTTTCCAAGTTCCGCGTAGGTTGTCATTAATTCTTCGATACGGTCTGCCTTGGTTTGACTGAAGGTTGTGGTAATTAAACAAAATTGTAGACTAATTCCAACAATAAGGATTCTGGCAAGGTTCAGCATAATTTTCATATTAATGGTTGCGCCTAAGATATGAAATTGAATAAGATGGGGTGATGTTTCTATACGGAGTTGTCTTTCTAAATTTGGCAATTGTATTGTCCTTCCCCTTAATTTTTATCAATTCTAACGATTTTTAGTACCTTTCTCTCATGGTCAAATACAAAGATCTAAGTGAGGATGTTCGACACCTCAAGGATGAATTAGGAAAAAAGTGGATAGCCGTTATCTCAATGAGTGCACTTCTGGGACTTGGTGTATGGATGCTGTTGGATCCTGTTTCTCCTGGGCATAGTTCGATTGAAAAGAGTACGGTGTATCTTCTCAAAGAAATTTGGTCGTTTCCAGCTGGACTCATTTTAACGAGCATCGCATTGGTCGCCATTTATTATCCTGTTAAACGGATCATTGCCCTTTCTGGCAAGGTTTGGATCAAATGGGATAATGGTTATTACTTCTTCGACCGGAAGGTGCGCAAATCGGGATTGAATGCCATGTATGACGGTGCTGATTTGGTTGTCTTTTATCCTGAAGGCAATACCACGCTTCTATTGACAAGTTACGATACTGCTCCTATTGCCCAATATCAAAAAGTAAAGGAAAGCGCATATAATTGTAATGACGCCTATTGGAACGCCGATGAGAGTGGCTATCTGCTCTTTTATAAAGGAAAACACTTAACTGACCTGAGCAGCGAATTCAGAAATGATGACCTCATTGTTTCTGCTGACTCACATAGCGTGCAGTTTAAGTTACCCAATTATCGGAACCTGAAGGACAATAAGATTCGAACGGCTGAAGTGATGGGGGAACGGAATCGGATTCGTTGAGTACTTCGACCACGTTCAGCACTCTGCACTCAGCATAAATCGCCAAGTGTTCGTGTTCAGTTCAGTGCAAATTTTTTACTATCTTAATACTAACCAAAACAAATTCACATGAAAATCAATTTTAAATACCTTGTGTTTTCCATTCTCCTGTTGTCTTTTAGCTCGGCACAGGCACAATCTCAAAATGAGAAGTTCATTGGCGAGTTGATCAAACAGATCAAAGAGCATCCTGGGCAATCATTGGGGTATGGTGCTAGTAAAATCTATCGTGTTTACGACATCAGCATCCCTGCAAATGCAGAAATAAAAGAGTATCCAACGTCTTATATGATCAACCCTGTGGAGATTACACTTGCTGTAAGCAATAGCACGTATGACATCACAAAGCAAAAGATTGAATATAAATTGACTGTGTTCAAAGAGTTCAAAGGCTCATATGCAATGGCTCGAAAAGATGTTGGCAGTATCGAAGTGATTTGGCAGAAGAAGGAATCTACAAAAGAATTCAGTGCTGAACTGAAGGAGTTAAAGAACCTAGACAATACGGAATTCGACTTGCTATATGGTCCAGAAGATGATTTTCCTGAGGAGTGGAAGATGAAGTAGTCAATACATCTCGTTCTTCTATCCCACTAATAGTCTTCGTGGACGAATTCTGTTCCACCGCCTCCATAAAAAGTGCTGTCCATAATTACATTGTACGGGTAAATAATGTCCGACATTCCATCGGAACCTTCTCCCTTTTCAATCACTACTTCCCAAGTTTTGTCTTCGTTAGATAAGCGGATTGTTTGTCGACTTGAATTCGGGTTGAAGCGTTGATCTATGGAATAGAAATCTGGATCTTCGTCTGAACTATCAAAGATTACTCGATCCCCTACAAAGTATAGGCTCCAAAAAGGCTCTGTAAAGGACGCGTAGAAATCGAAATCTGCCTTGCTGTTTTGTAGTTGAATGAGCAGTTCTTTTGGATTTTGTCCTTGCTCGATCACCTCACTCACTTCATCTTGTATTGTCGTCTCTTCTAGAGTTTCTACTTCCTCTATTGATTGCGATACATCAGTCGGTTCTTGTTGTTCCTCCGCAGGCGTCGATTGTTTGCAAGCAGTTAGTCCAAGGATCAGCAATAGAAAGAATACGCGTATTTTCATTTGTTGTGTTCTGAAATCGATGATTCAAAGATAGGAGATTTTACCTTTTTGAATAGTTGCGTATTCCGCAAGTGACCATATTTGTGTTGCGATATACAGTATCACACACCGCTGAATCGTCACCATTTTTGTAGTACACAATTCGAAACTATGAAAACGTCGATTCTATTCTTAAGCCTTCTGATTCTAAGCGCATGTGCGCACAATAAGATTCGTCTCGTACGCGTAGCTGGCCCTAAACACAACACGATTGTTAAAGCCGAAAGCAAGCCTCCTGCTACCCAACAGTTAGAAACAAAACTTCCAAGTGAGCTTATGATTGAGCATGGAACTATTCTTTTGACAGATAACTCACCGTCTTTGAAGTTCATTGAAAACGTAGCGCCGATTGAAGAAATACATATTGGAACGATTGAACAAGTACATACGGAAGCTGAAGTAGCTGTTCGCACACGGAATTGGGAACATTCTTCCATTGCCAAACGGCTACCTCTAAAGCGACAGAATGGAGACACTTATTTATACGGGATTGCAGCATTGGTTGCCCTTGGGTCTTTTGGAATTGTGCGCGGAACGAGAAGAACAACGCTCAAAATCTCACGCTTGGCACAGAAGAACAAGTACACAAGTAAAGGGTTGATTGCGCTTGCTCAAATAGGAATTGGGTACCTCGGTTATGCCAGCGGTCATGAACTCCAAAACATCGGTTACGAAGTTTCGTTGAGTACCCAATACATCGCTGGTGGTGTGGGCAGTTCTGTCTTCCTCGGAATGTACCTCAACGATTTCTTTGGCAAAGGATCGAACTTTGGCTTTTTCCGTAAAAAATTGGGAATGGCGCTGATAACTGCTTGTCTTTTCACTGCCAGTATGACAATTGGAAATGGTCTAGAATCACAAGGAGTCGTCGCCTCTCCAATTGCTTCTTTAGTCGAAACAACGAACTCGGTAACAAGTAGCGACAAACAGGATGAAAAGGTAAGCATGGATAGAACGGAAGATGAACCAAGCGGCATGCGTCCAAAAGGGTTCCTAGCACTTTATATTATTTTGGCTATCCTACTCGGACTGATTGTGATCGCGGGTTCTTGCCTTGCTATTTGTGCTTGGGGTGCAGGCGGATTTCTGGTACTGATTCCAGCGCTGATCTTGTACATTTTGTTTAATATAGGAATGTCGAAGCGCCATCGTCGGAAGAAAGTTGAATGGGGTGTCTCCGAGAAATAAGGTTTTTCAGTACGCCATATATGCGCTTCAATATTCGCTTGCATCACCACAAGGATTCGCTTCTCGGTCTATTCCGCAACGTTCAACATACTGCTTTGCTGCTTTGCGTTTTTGTTGATTGGCCGAATGGAGGAGACTATTGACTTGATGAATTGAAAACTGCTGACCATTGGTGTTCGCATAATCATTCTCAAACAGAAGCATGGAAAGTCGATCAGCACTTTGCGTGTTGTCTTGCATTTCAAGAATGAAGGCTATGGTTTGTGCTTCTGTTTTCATGATTGGTTTGAAGGGGTTGGTGGTGTAAACTTACAATTCTGTTTTATATTTGATTGTTCTTACTTTTTTCTGAAGCTAAAAAAGTAAGCAAAAAGAGCCTTTTAGCGCAGTAAATGGTACTTACCCTTTTAAGCCACGTGACTTAAAATCGAAGAACTCCCTCGGTTGAACCGAGGTCAAACAGCTCCGATTTTGAAAGTCACTTAGTCTAAAGGGGGCCAAGAACATTCTACAAATGCCCCAGCTGTGCGCGCCTTCGCTGAAGCTTCAGCGTAACCGTTAGATTAAACCAGAAAATAAGTGTTAGTCCAAAGGCCAGCGATCGGTGGGTGATTCAACAACTATGACCTCATTAGGGAATCCTTCGGGAAGGTGCTGAGATCTGTCAGTGCGTGCCAAAACGAATTCCATGTCTGTTCCGAAAAAGCAGGAGCCTTCGATTGCTAATAGGTCGAAGATGAATTCTGGAAATGGAGAGTGGTGAATGGGTCTGTTGAAGCTCAAGCCACTTACCTTTCCTTCTTCATCCATTTCTAGAGAGCAGTATTCAAAGATGTATTCTTCACTGTTGTGGATGAACTCTTTTCCAAATTCTCCTTCTACGATTGTGCCGTGTTGGGTGAGAATGGATTCAATTTCGGTATAGGACATCGGAACCATGTCGTTGTTTTCAAATTTGACGATATAGGTTGAGTAGGACATCGTTATCTATTAAATTAATTCTTTTCTTTTTTACCTGTGACTTACCCTGCTCAAACATTTACTCTTACTTTTTTCTGAAGCTAAAAAAGTAAGCAAAAAGAGCCTTTTAGCGCAGTAGAAGGTACTTACCCTTTTAAGACACATGACTTAAAATTGAAGAACTCCCTCGGTTGAACCGAGGTCAAACAGCTCCAATTTTGAAAGTCACTTAGTCTAAAGGGGGCCAAGAACATTCTACAAATGCGCTAGCTGTGTGGGTTACACTTGCACGAACCTATTTATAGGATGGGAAATTGGTTCTATTCTTTGCCGTCGTCGTCTGATTCTTCCTCTTCTACTGCTTCCTCTATGGATTCGTCAACACTTTCTTCCAACTCTTCTAACATTTCGAACAGTTCTTTATCTAAATCCGTTACTTGTCGAAATCCGCTAATTGATATAATCTTATACGCGTCATTTCTCAGTATTGCCGTTACATCGGCTGTATACTCAACTTCTTCGATTGTCATCCGCAATTCACCTTGAAAACCTTCAAGTCCACCACGTTCCATTAGTTTGTATGTAAAGTCTAGGAACTTACTCTTCGACCAGGAGAACTGGAACTCAGCCTGTGTGTCAACCAGACGGTTGTATTCTTTTCGAATCCAGTCCAACACGCCGTCATCGCCAACCTCGCTGAGCAGCTCACTCACTTCTTCTCGTGTTCGTTCATCAACCTCTTTGTCTTCGGCCAATTCTTCGTGCATTTTTAAGGATAGATAACTATCGGCGTAGCCAACAACATCCAATTTGCCCATAGATTTTAGTGTCCTAAACGCTAGATCACCGACTTTCTCGGGTGTTTTTTGCGCGAACGTAAATGTGATTGAACAGATGAGGATTAGCGTGAGGATGTTTTTCATTTCATTACTTTTTATAAATATACTGCAATTGATACTAATCTATTTCTCAATTAATTCCATGCGTCCATCCCAGTAGATGAAATAGTCGTTAGTGGTTTCCCCTTCTCGAACGCTCCCTTTTGCCAAGGGGAGATCTGGATCCAATGAATTACATGAAATGTATTGGAATTTAGGGTCTAACAAGAGCTCGAATTTACCTTTGTCTTTGTTGTACCAAAACATTCCTTCTTTGTAATCTGCATTGATTCGATAATACCCCTCAAGTCCTTGACAAACCGTCCCATTGTATCGTCCTTCTTTGAAGGTATGAACAAGCTTTCCAAGGGTGTCATAAATATCGAACCCGCCATCTAGTGTTGAACAGAAATAAAATGCGCGATCGTTTGTCACTTCACGCTTGATCCGATTGTACAGTGGTGGAATAATCAATGTTCCATTTGCATCCACTGCTCCTTTATTCGTCCCTTTAAATATTTGTGTGAATGGATCTTTTGCAAAATATTCCTTATCATGCACAGCTGTTATGCTTTGATACGCATTAATTTGCGTGCCCTCTTGAAATAAGATGTGTTCTCCAAGCGTGCCTACAAATTCTCCAGCTTTTAAGGTGTTTATTACTTTGTAATCGGTGCCAAAAACTGTCCAATCGCTATCTTTATTTACTCTTCCAATAGCACTGGTTAAAGCAACAAACTCGTCATTTTCAAATCCATAGGTTTGTTCTTCGTAGAGATCTTCATACAGGTGTGGAATCAACTGATTTCCTTTGGCGTCTACCAATCCTTTCTTGCCAATGACATCGATTCCAGATGCCAATATTAAATTCAATCTCGATGGCGATTCTTACGCTGACCTCGATGTGCTTCGTTTTGTAACAACAGATGAAAATGGCA
>CAJQJL010000124.1 GCA_905478665.1 uncultured Flavobacteriales bacterium | reverse complement strand
CAACAGCAACACCCACATGTACATGATCATTTCTTCGGATAAAGTCACCCATCCAGCTGCTATTAACGGCAGGATGTTCTCTCAATGCAATAGCGCATGCCTTGATCACCATATCATTGTATGAAATTTTAATTCCATCCAATGTGTTCATCGACTGACGAATACCAATTGCGTTATCCATATCAATATCCAGCGTCAAGTAGAAATGTGGCGCTGTAAATTTACTCTCTCCCAATCGTTTGGCAATGGTCTTCCGCATCTGAGAAACTGGTTCATCTGTATACGATTCAGCACCAACAAATCCTCTTGCTTTCTTGCCTCCTCCAACATATGGAGTGTAGTGGTCAATATCTCTCTTCACAACACGTCCTCCATCACCAGTTCCAATTACTGTTGACAAGTCTATGCCTAAATCACTTGCCATCTTTTTGGCTAGCGGTGAAGCAAATACACGTCCGTTTGCGTCAGCCACTACTGGCGTTGCAACAGGTGCTGGTTTTGATTCAACAACTACTGGAGCAGCCTTTGGTGCCTCCTTTACGGGAGCTGCTACTTTCTCAGCAACAACTTCCTCAACTACAGGCGCAGCCTTTTCAGCTTCCGCCAAAATCTTCTTGACATCCTCACCCTTTTCACCAATAATTGCCAAAATTGCATTTACTGGAGCTGCAGCACCTTTTTCAACACCAATGTGTAACAATACACCGTCATAAAAGGACTCGAATTCCATCGTAGCCTTATCTGTTTCGATCTCAGCGAGGACTTCTCCCGATTCAACAGAATCACCAACTTTTTTTGACCATTCTGCCACAACACCTTCAGTCATGGTGTCACTCAATTTGGGCATGTATACAATCTCTGCCATTTCTCTCTACTTAATTCGGGATTAATATTCTATGATAAAAGGATAATTATCTTCCTTGTAAACGTCTTCATACAACTCCTTTCCTTCTGGGTAAGGCGAACCATCTGCAAACTCAACACTCTCCTTCACCTCATTCTTCACCCAAGCATCAATTTCTTCTATTTCCTTTTCCTTCAACCACTTATTTTCTTTGATAATGTCCAAACAATGTTGAATTGGGTCTTGATCCATCCACTCTGCTACTTCATCTTTAGTTCTGTACTTCTGTGGATCAGACATCGAATGTCCTTTATAACGGTAAGTACGGATATCCAACAAGGTTGGTCCATCACCTTTTCTTGCTCGATCTGCTGCTTCTTCTATTGCTTCATGAACTGCTTCAGGAGACATTCCATTTACAGATCTTGAAGGCATTTCATATGAAGCACCAATTTTTGATAAATCAGTAACATTCGTTGTACGCTCAACTGACGTACCCATTGCGTAATTGTTATTCTCTATAATGAAAATCACAGGAAGCTTCCAGTTCATTGCCATATTGAATGTCTCATGCAACGCACCTTGACGTACAGCTCCATCACCCATAGAAACACAAACAACATTGCCTGTTTCATTGTATTTTTCAGCAAAGCCAACGCCTGCTCCCATTGCAATTTGAGCACCAACAATTCCATGGCCCCCCATAAAACCTACTTCTTTGTCAAAAAAGTGCATCGAACCACCCTTTCCTTTTGAGCAACCCGTTGTTCTACCGTATAACTCAGCCATCAAAACACGCGGATCAGTTCCCAACGCAATTGGGTGACCATGATCGCGATAGGCAGTCATGTGCTTATCTCCTTTTTTACAAGCACTCGCTGTACCTACGACAATTGCCTCTTGTCCAATGTATAAATGGCAAAACCCACCAAATTTTTGTTGGATGTATAGCTGTCCCGTTTTCTCCTCAAACTTTCTGATAAGGAGCATATCCTTATACCACTTAACATACGTTTCTTTCGAAAATTTAGGCTTTCCTGCCGACTTAGATTTTCGCGTAGTTTTCGTTGTTTTCTTTTCTGCTTTCACAGCCATGTTTTGTTCTTTAATTAGATCCTTGCAAATATATAAAATTCTTAAATGAAGTAAACTTCTGAATCCTAAATCAGGTGGGATGTTTGGAAGGCTAAATATCCCGCTTCAAAAGGTCTTCAATTTCACCAAGAGAAATTTCTAACTCCGTTGGTCCTCCAGCGTAATTCGTTATCTCATATGAATTGAAATAAACAGTGAATGATCGTCCAGTAAAATAAAAGTTATCAATTACCGCAAATTGATTGTCTGGAAAGTTAAACCCTGCTTCAGATAAATCCTCATTCGGCCCAAGTTCTTTTTGCTTTCTGAACAATGGATCGAGTCTTTTGTTCAAGGCATCAACATCTGTGAAAAAATCTTCTAGCGTAAGAATTCGACCATCTTCTCGACTGAATAAAGTCGCGCTCTGCCCACCATTTCCGTGCGCACCACCTTCATAAGACCAACCAGACAAGTGCACTTGTACCCATGACTCCATATCTTCAACGAGAATTCTTTCTTCCATACCCCAAACCATTGCATCCGGCACGTCTTTGTTGTACTTTTCAAATTCCTTGGCAAAACTGCTCAATTTATTCGCGAAGAATTGCTCTCCAAGTTCATCATTTACTTTATTCCCTTCATCCCCAAAACCATTTTGCGAATTTTTCTTTATAAAATCATTGATCACTTTTTTATAAACTTCATCCTCATCTCTGTAGTACATGAAATCGATGTTAAGCAATGAAGTATCAGAACCGTCTCCATTGACCAAAAGGTATTGCGCATTTCCTTCGATTAATTCTTGAGCAACTGCATCCGACACCATCAATAACAGTAGTAAAAATAAGATTCCAATTTTTTTCATAGCTTTTTTTTAAACGCCAAATGCAAGTGGTAATAAATCATGTGCGGATTGAAATACCGTAACAGTATCATCCTGATTCACCAATAGGATTCGATAAGACCTCTTCTGGCGATTTTCAGTCTCTAACATTACTTGTCGACATCCGCCGCAAGGTGATAATATTTTATCCATTGGCAAAAGATCACCCTTTGCTACAATACAAAGCGTATCTACTTTTTCATTGGGAAAATTAGCTCCTGCGTAAAAAAGTGCAACCCTTTCTGCACATAGCCCCGAGGGATAAGCGACATTCTCCTGATTACTTCCTTTCAAAATTGTTCCATCTGATAATTGAATTGATGCCCCAACTCTAAAATTGCTGTAAGGCGCATAGGCCGTCTCACACGCTTCAAATGCTTTTACAATAAGCGATTGATCAATTTCAGAAAGCTCCTTCCAAGTAGTAAAATACTCGTATGCGATAGTTAGTTTTTGTTCCATTTGCGACTCAAAGAAATGAATTTTATTCTTCATAATCAATTGATATGTTCAACACTTGTAAGGTAAGGGCAATCTAACTACTTTTGCGACGCAATGAGTCAATACAAAAAAGTAGCGTTTTACACCTTGGGGTGCAAGCTGAATTTTTCAGAAACATCAACGATTGGAAGAAGCTTTCAAGAAGCTGGCTACGCGAAAGTTGGCTTCGATGAAAACGCGGACATCTTCGTAATAAATACCTGTTCTGTAACGGAGAATGCGGACAAAAAATGTCGCCAATTGGTAAAGAAAGCCATGAAGGTCAATCCTGATGGGTTTGTCGCTATTATTGGATGCTTCGCTCAATTGAAACCAACAGAAATTGCAACTATACCTGGAGTGGACATCGTTTTGGGCGCCAATGAAAAATTCAATATTGTTGAACACATTGAATCATTGGACAAAAATGAAGAAACCGTTGTCTCTAATGTTAACATTAAAGAAACCAAAGATTTCGTTCCTGCGTTTTCGTTGGGAGATAGAACACGATCCTTTCTAAAAATACAAGATGGTTGCGATTACTTCTGTACATTTTGTACAATCCCATTGGCACGTGGAAAAAGTAGAAATGCAAGTATTGCTGAAACAATTCAAGAGGCAAAAAAAATAGCTGAAACAGATGTAAGAGAAGTCGTGCTAACGGGTGTAAATATTGGTGACTTTGGTCAAGGCGACGACGAGAACTTTTTTGAATTGGTAAAAGAACTGGATAAAATTGAAGGAATTGATCGATTTAGAATTTCCTCGATTGAACCAAACCTGCTCTCCGATGAAATTATCTCATTTTGTCTTACGGAGTCAGAGCGATTCGCTCCCCATTTTCACATTCCATTGCAAGTTGGAAACAATAGGCTCCTCAAAGCTATGCGTAGAAAATATGATCGAGAGCTATTCGCAGATCGCATTCAAACAATCAAACGGCTAAACCCAGATACCTGTATCGGTGCTGATGTTATCGTTGGTTTTCCAGGTGAAACGGATGAGGACTTCATGGATACTGTCAATTTTATAAAAGAACTTGACGTATCGTATTTACATGTTTTCACCTATTCTGAACGCGCCAATACAACAGCAATAAAATTAGGCGATCCTGTACCTATGCAAATTCGTAAAGAACGAAGTAAACAATTGCACATTCTTTCCGACAAAAAGAAACGCGCTTTCTACGAATCTAACATTGGAAAGAATGGAACTGTACTCTTTGAAAATGAAGACAACGGTGGAGTTATGCACGGATTTACTGAAAACTACGTGAAGGTCAAAACGCCTTTCAATCCACAACTAGCAAACACTTTTCAGAATGTAAAACTCGTCGAAATTGACCGAGATGGCGTGATGAAATGTGAATTTCTGAGTAGCTCAAACTAAGGCTTTATTGCCCTAGTCATTTCTCGTTTCCCAGGAGGACCTGGCAGAGCTTCAATTTCAAAACCAAGTGTTTTTAAGTTCCGTTTGAATTGTCCTTGTGCGCAATAAGTCACTAGCACTCCGCCTTTGACAAGTCCGTCATACATTTTATGCAAAATCTCAATGGTCCACATTTTTTCCTGTGCCCGAGGGCCAAATGCGTCAAAAAAGATCAGGTCATAAAAAGCTTCTGGCATTGCATACTCTTCGATTTTCGCATGAATTTTATGCAATACAAACTGCTCCGCAAGCTGAACATCCTCGTTCCAATCGCATGTATGCATCAATTTGAAATCTTCAGTGTAAGAAGCGTCAATTTCATCAACGTAATTCAACCTTTCAATCAATTCCAATTCTACAGGATAGGCTTCAATTGAATGATACGCGACTTTCTTATTAAGACGATTGGAGCTTTGCAAAGTCAATAAGGCATTCAATCCTGTGCCAAATCCCATTTCAAAAATCCTAAGATCGCCTTCGTCTAAACTTTCAATACCGTGCTTGAGAAAAACATGTCGTGCCTCTTGAATTGCCCCATGCGAAGAATGATAAGTCTCATCCATTTCTGGAATAAAAATTGTTGACGAGCCATCATCTGTTATTGACACTTTGCGTTGCATTTTTCAAAGATACTGATTGTTCTTACGTTATCAACGACTGAAAACGTTCACCTATTTGTAAATCAGAGCTCGTCTTTACCTTATGAACAATTGTTGATAACAACCGCTCATATCTTTTTAACAATTAAAGATACACGCAATTCAAATTTTGGACAAAGGATTCCCTATCTTTGATTTATGGAAAATAAATCCGATAAAACGCGTAAAACAGGCACGAGAGCTAGCAAGGCGAACAACCTTACTAACGAGTTGGGGAGAATACCGCCTCAGGCAGTAGATTTGGAGAAGGCCGTTTTGGGAGCAATGATGCTCGAAAAAAACGCTGTTACGGATACAATTGACATTTTGACTCGGGAAAGTTTTTACGACCCAAAGCATCAATACATTTTTTCGGTAATTCAAGAACTTTTTGGATCGTCTCAACCGATTGACATATTAACGGTTACCAACCAATTAAAGAAAAACGGCGAGTTAGAAGCTGCTGGTGGAGCCGCATACATCTCACAAATGACGAGTCGTGTTGCTTCTACAGCTCACGTTGAATATCACGCACGAATTATTTCGGAGAAGCACATTAAACGTGAGCTCATCCGAATGAGTAGTGAGGTGATGAAGGAAGCTTACGACGACACCAATGATGTCTTTGATGTATTGAACAAGGCGGAAGGTGATCTCTTTAAAATTGCAGAAAACAACATGGGTAAAGCCGTGGATGTTATGCAAAATGTGGTACGCGAAGCCATTGAAGAAATTGAACGTGCCTCACAAAACTCCGATGGAATTTCTGGAGTGCCTTCTGGATTCTTTGAATTGGATAAGGTTACTGCAGGTTGGCAAAGATCGGACATGATTGTAATTGCCGCCCGTCCAGCGATGGGTAAAACGGCATTTGTTCTTTCAATGGCTCGAAATACTGCTGTTGATCACAATCAGGGAGTGGCGATATTCTCACTTGAGATGTCATCTGTGCAATTAGTAAAACGTTTGATAGCATCTGAGACACGGCTGCCCGCTGAAAAATTGAGGAAAGGTGATTTGACTGGCGCAGAATATCAACAGTTGCATTCACGAATCACAAAACTTTCCGTAGCCCCTATTTATATTGATGATACTCCTGGACTAAGTATTTTTGACTTACGGGCGAAATGTCGTCGTTTGAAAATGCAGTACGACATCCAAATGGTTATCATCGATTATTTGCAATTAATGACGGCAGGAAGTTCTAAAGGTACTGGAAACCGTGAGCAGGAAATCTCATCCATTTCGCGTTCGATTAAAGAAATAGCCAAGGAATTAAACATTCCAATGATTGCCTTATCTCAGCTAAGTAGATCTGTTGAGCAACGTGGAGGTGATAAGAAACCTGTTCTTTCAGATCTTCGTGAATCAGGAGCGATTGAGCAGGATGCAGATATTGTTTCCTTTATTTATCGTCCAGAATATTATGGCTTTTTACAGGATGAAAATGGCAATTCAAATGCCGGCGTAGGAGAAATCATTATCGCCAAGCACAGAAATGGTGCACTTGAAAGTGTCCGCTTACGTTTCATTAAAGAGTATGCACGTTTCGACAATATGGAAGGATTCCAAGATGATCCTAACGTACCTTCTCACACAAGTCTTCCTGCAAATGGTGACTTTGACAGTGAAGGTGGAACTTACACCATGCAGAGTAAGAATTGGAACAAAGAAGATGATAATGACGATTTCGATTTGTCTTCTGGTGGTGATACTCCATTTTAGGTAGGATTTTTGTAAGTTCACAGGTAATGAGAAAATTTCTAATTCTTCTGTTTTTTGTTTGCGGGGCGAGTTACAGCAACGCATCTTCCATCCTCATCCCCATGGATGATACCCAAACAGAACACTTAAAAGCTTATGGGATTTCCTATTACCTTCTTGAAAAAGAAGTTGTTATCGAATGGTTACTCAATTATCGAGGTGGCTCCTTTTTGGTTCCACACTTAATGACCATAGAGGAAGAATTAATCCTTCGTGGGATTAAGTACGAAATCCTAGCGGACGGTCAGGTAAACAAAATCAAAAGACAAATAGGTAGTCCTGAAGTGAACATGGAAATTGTTCAACTGGAAAAGGCGCCGAGAATAGCTGTGTACACACCAAGTGGTGCAATGCCATGGGATGATGCTGTTACGCTTGTTTTAGAATATGCGGAAATTCCCTACGATAAAATTTATGATTCTGCTGTAATAATGGGCTTGCTTGCAGATTATGATTGGCTCCATTTACACCATGAAGATTTCACTGGACAATACGGAAAATTCTATTCTGCATTTCGCTCATATCCTTGGTACAAAAAGCAAGTGTCAGACTTAGAAGCTTCGGCTGCTGGTCTCGGTTTTGAGAAAGTATCGGAACTTAAATTAGCCGTTGCAATGAACATCAAAAACTTCGTAATTGGCGGAGGGTTTCTATTCACAATGTGCAGTGGAACGGACAGTTTCGATATTTCATTGGCAGCTCACCAAACCGATATTTGTGAAAAGATGTATGATGGAGACCCAGCTGATAGGGATTGTCAAGAAAGATTGGATTTCAATAACACCTTGGCATTTGAGGATTTTAAACTCGTGAAGGATCCATTGAAATATGAGTACTCTGAAATTGACGGTACTGAATTGAGAAAAAGAGGACTTCCTGAAACGCAGGCTGCCAAAATTGACAAATTCACGCTTTTTGAATTTTCAGCAAAATGGGATGTCGTTCCAACAATGTTGACGCAATGTCACACAGATGTTGTGAATGGATTCATGGGACAAACAACCGATTTTAAACGTGATTTCATCAAGTCCAACGTATTGGTAATGGGAGAATCCGAGATGTACAATACAGCGCGTTATATTCACGGAGAACTTGGTCAAGGAACGTGGACTTTTTACGGAGGTCACGATCCTGAGGATTATCAACACCGTGTGGGTGACCCACCGACCGATCTGGATTTGCACCCAAATTCACCGGGTTATCGCTTGATCCTGAACAATATCCTATTTCCTGCGGCGAAGAAGAAAAAACGGAAGACTTAGTATTATTCTTTAATTCATGGCTGAAGAATCACAGGGAAACGAAGAAGAGACGCAACCAAGCATTAACTCGAGTAAACGACAGATATGGACTGGGGTCATACTTACACTATTTGCAGGCATTTGGGGTGTCGCATCGTTTGACTCTAATGCTGTATCATTCGATCTTAAGCCAGTTTTCTTTTTCATCATTGGTGTATTTGTGTTGAGTACCGGAATCATTCAGTACATCAATGATAGAAAGTACCGTCAACTCAATGATGAAATTATCGATGATGATCTTTCAAAATAAAAATCGGCAATAAAAAAGGCCACTTTTACAAGTAGCCTTTCTTCTATTTTTTTCAATACTTAATCAAGTATCAATGTTTGCATATTTTGCATTCTTCTCAATGAATTCACGTCTTGGTGGAACTTCATCTCCCATTAACATGGAGAATGTTTGATCACACTCAACAGCCTCTTTTGTTTAGGTATTTACTGCAACTATATTTAATTCAAGTATATATACCCATTTTTTTTTCTAATCGAATTAACAAAGTTTTTTTTAGTAGTTTAAGAACAAAACCATTCGGCTTACCAGTTCATAAGAGGTTCTGGGAGTATTATTAATTTCAAACCAATTACTATGAAATCAACATTTGCAATTATTATTTTATTCATTTCAAATTTGGCTATTGGCCAAATTGTTTACGAAAAAGCCGTATACTCTCCAGACCATCCGGGCGACATCGAACTAAGAGATGTTATTCTCAATATCGATTCCACCGACTTGATTAACACTGGTTATTACGTTCACAGTCAAGCCGTCAAATATAGAGATCATGGCGTATTAACGAGCCATCATCAATCTGGAAATCTTCAATTTGCATATGACTATGCCGCTCTAGATTCGCTAGGAAAAATTATGCATATGCGTTTTCACAGCATTGTGGAAGACAGTCTGGGAGGCTATATAATGGTAGGTACAATAACCAAGGCAAGCAATAAGCATGTTTCAATCCCAGGAGATGGAGACATTGCGATTGTTCAAGTCAATTCAAGTGGTACAGTGGTCGAATCAGCTCATGTAGATCTTAGTAATGGCAATGATGTTGCCTATTCAATTATTGCTAAAAACAGTAATCATAGTCGATTTATTATTTGTGGCACTTCAACTCTATCCAGTACCGACAAAGATGGATTTGTGATGGAAATCAATAGTACCCTTGATATCCAATGGGTCACGAATATGGATCTACGATTATCTTCTGGTACAGGTACATTAGTTGAACTTTTCGATGTTGCCATGGACAACGATACCATCTGGTCAGTTGGTTCAATTATGGAAAATGGCTCGCTTAATTCTGAAGGTTTAGTTGTGAAACTAAACGGTAGCGGAACATACCAAACCTCAAGAAGAGTTTACAACTCGACTGATAGAGAGATTTTATATCATGTAGAATTGGATGCTAATGATTTGATAATTACAGGAACAAGTGCGAATGTTATTTTCATGACACCTTGGAACAGGATGATTGCATTGAAATACAACAAATTTTCTCACTCGGTTACCAATGTGATACACTTAAAAACTCCTAATCCTGCTGGTGGAATATTTCCTAACGTCGGACACGATATTAATAAATATACAGCAGGGAACGGTGGATATTTTGTTGCTGGACAAACGACCCCATCTACAGGGTCTTCCTTGGGGGTTCTTTATGAATTGAATGCCAATTTCCAACCAATTCACCAAGAGACCTATTCAGGAAGCGGCAATACAGCCCTTAATGCCTTGGCAATTCATAATCCTAGTCAAGAATTTATTGCTTTAAATGGGTTAATTACCAACGGAACTTATAAAGACGGATATGTTATTAAAGCTGATTTTCAAGGATATTCTGGCTGTAGTGATAGCGTTGATATTGATTCAAGCGCCCTTAGCTTAACAACGAACACATTGCTTGACGATATTAATCCTGATTATATTTACGATACATTGTACATCGCACGCGATACACTTATAGATTCACTCATTTGCATAGACACTGTTTCCACTTCAGCATTTTGGGATCCAAATGACGTGAGATCAATATATGATAATCCACTTCATTTATATCCTAACCCCGTGCACCATGGTGACGCTATTCATGTAAATATTGCTGAGGAAGGCAAGATATTAAAAGCACTTCTTGTTAATTCGGTAGGCAAAACAATTTCGGTCGATGTCATTTCAAAAGATAGAAATTCTATAGAATTTAATACAATGGGACTCTCAAATGGATTCTATTTGATTAGGATTATTCACGAAGACCGAGTCGGAAATACCATAGAATTTAAATCGAAATTTATTGTAGAGTAAACCTTACAATTATTAAAAAAAAAGGCCGCTTATTCGAGCGGCCTTTTCAGTATTTTTATAATACATTAATCACGTATCAATGTTTGCATATTTTGCATTCTTCTCAATGAATTCACGTCTTGGTGGAACTTCATCTCCCATTAACATGGAGAATGTTTGATCACACTCAACAGCGTTTTCAATTGTCACCTGACGAAGTGTTCTGAACTCAGGATTCATTGTAGTTTCCCACAATTGTTCTGCATTCATCTCACCAAGACCTTTGTAACGTTGAATTCCAACTGAAGATTCCGTTCCAGAACCTTTCATTTGCTGAATCAATAGATCACGCTGATCATCATCCCAAGCATACGCTGACTTAGCTCCTTTTTTCACTTGATACAATGGTGGTGTAGCAATGTAGATATATCCATGCTCAACCATTTCCTTCATGTATCTAAAGAAGAACGTCAAAATTAATGTTTCAATATGAGAACCGTCGACATCGGCATCACACATGATGATTACTTTGTGGTATCTCAACTTATCAAGGTTCAGCGCTTTGGAATCTTCTTCAGTTCCAACACGCACTCCAAGTGCCGTATAAATATTCTTAATTTCTTCGTTTTCGAAAATCTTGTGTTGCATTGCTTTCTCAACGTTCAAAATCTTACCTCTCAATGGCATGATTGCTTGAAAGACACGATCACGACCTTGCTTCGCTGTTCCACCCGCCGAATCTCCCTCAACTAAGTAAATCTCACATTCTGCAGGGTCTTTTGAAGAGCAATCAGCCAATTTCCCAGGAAGACCGCTTCCCGTAAGAACACTCTTACGTTGAACCATCTCTCTTGCCTTACGAGCCGCTTGTCTCGCTTTAGCTGCTAAAATAACCTTCTGAACAATGATCTTCGCATCAACTGGATTCTCCTCCAAATAATTTGATAACATTTCAGAAACTCCCTGACTAACAGGTGCAGTTACTTCTCTATTACCCAATTTTGTTTTTGTCTGACCTTCAAATTGTGGCTCTTGCACCTTTACTGATACAACAGCTGTCAATCCCTCACGAAAATCATCTCCTTCAATCTCTACTTTCTCCTTTGCAAGCATCCCAGAATCTGTGGCGTACTTCTTAAGTGTATTTGTAAGACCTCTTCTAAATCCAGAAAGGTGAGTCCCCCCTTCGTGTGTATTAATGTTATTTACATATGCTTGAATATTCTCAGTGTATGAAGTATTGTATGTTAATGCAACTTCAACAGGAATCCCATCCTTCTCACCTTCAAAGTAAACAACATCAGAAATCAATGATTCTCTATTTCTGTCAAGGTATAAGGCAAATTCTTTCAAACCTCCTTCTGAATGAAATACTTCACCCATTGGTTTACCTTCATCATCCAGATTTCGAAGATCCGATAACGTAATTGTAATTCCTTTATTCAAGAATGCCAACTCACGCATACGTGAAGCGAGCGTTTCATAGTTATATGTTGTTACCTCAAAAATAGATGAGTCTGGAAAGAAAGTAACTTCCGTTCCTCGTTCATCCGTAGTTCCAACCTCTTTCACATCGTATTGAGGTTTTCCTATCTTATATTCTTGCTGGTAAATCTTCCCATCTCTGTAAACGGTAGCCTTCAAGTCAGAAGACAATGCATTCACACATGAAACACCTACCCCGTGCAATCCACCAGAGACT
>CAJQJL010000123.1 GCA_905478665.1 uncultured Flavobacteriales bacterium | reverse complement strand
CTTCTCCCCTTCTAGGCACTTGCTCTTCAAAGAACCTGACATCGGCCATTCTTTACACTGCAGATGCAAGTCATCAATTGGGAACTGTTGTCAATGGAGAGATCAGATCAAAAGGAAGACCAGCAAATTATGAGACTGTCCTTGAAAATTTCAATGCTACAATTCGGGCATTAAAGAACCGATGAATTAGATCACGACGGTAGAATCTTCCTCATCCATAAACTCATCCCACTCCTCATCGCCGTAGAGGTCTTCATCGTCGTTGCGACCTTCATAAAAGATTGTATCAAGATCTGGCTCAAAATCGCAGCCATAGAAGGTGAAACGCTCATCGAAATCTTCATTTTCAAAAATGACAAAAACCTTTCCATAATCGCAAATTTTCGGGAAGCTATCTTGAACTGCGGTATAAACGTTTTCCGCTGTGAGCAAGTGATCATCTGACCACCATTTGCTTATTCTAAATGTCATTGTTCGTAGACCATCTTCTCTATCTTTCTCTACAAGCGCGTACTTGCAATCACAATGGGCAAGGACAATTTTCCGAATTCTCTTCGTTTCCTTCATATCCTTGATGATTGCCTTACAGCCAAAAACTCCAAAAGCGACAGCCAGAAGAATGAGAACCTTTTTCATATTGTCTAAATTTGTATTTTTAAATATCGAGATTAATTACAACCTGCACGTAATGACACTAAAAAAGATTTCCATTTATTCATTTTTAGCATTCACCTTCTTGATTCAATCCTGCGGTGAAACTCCAGCAGAAGTAGTTGATAAAACTGAAACTACACAGGAACAAGTCGAAGAAATGCCAGCGGATGTTGAAAACGATGAAGTTGCCGTTGAGGAAGAAACAGTGTGGGGTGTTTACGAAGGATATCTCGGTCTTTACGAGCAGCATGTAATCATGGAGCTGTTTATTACTGGAGAACGCGTTACAGGAAACTATTTCTACGCAAAACATCAAAAGCTGCTAGAGCTGAAGGGGACTTTTGATTCAGAAACCAATACCATTACTCTAGAAGAATCGTACAAAGGAAAACCAACTGGACACCTTGAATTTACAGCGTCCAGAGGTGAGATTGACGGAAAATGGATGAAAAAGAAAGGTGCCAAGGAGCAAGAAAACTTCAAAGCGAATCTTGTCGCGATTGACAAGGATGAGTTCAGTTCTGTGCGCAACCGTTACGAAGACACGCATGAAATTTCGATCTACAACGGAACCGATGAAGACATTGAAGAGGTTACGAATGTGCTCACCATTAACAAAATTGGCGACAAGTTCTTCTCTTTCTATTACAGTGTTATTGGTGCAAATGCCCACATTGGCAGTGTAGAAGGGTTCGGAGAAATTGGCAAGGATGGTCTCGGCGTATTTTCGGGAGAAGACAACTGCGTGCTTGAATTCACCTTTTCAAAAAACACTGTTGAAGTTCACGAAACAGACTGTCAGTACTACAGAGGAGCGCGCGCTTATTTTGAAGGAATTTTGACAAAAGTTAAGTAGCCGAGTATTTCTTATACCGTCTTTCTTCCTTAATTAACAGCGCTTCAAATTTTCTAGGCGGTTCTATTTCCACGAGCATCTTATTTTCTGTTATCGGATGGATAAATTCCAATCGAGTTGCTGCCAAAAAAAGTCCTTTATGCAAAAGGGTATTGCCTTCTTCACCATAGATTGTATCGCCAACAATGGGATGTCCTAATTCTAGGCAATGGATTCTCAATTGATGTGTTCTCCCTGTTTTTGGAGACAATTCAACAAAGCTAACATGTCCGTTTCGCAGCGATGGAGCGACATTCAACCCTTTCAAGGATGACTGAGCCAACTGATCGTCAATTTCCTTATCAATGAAGTGGTTCCCTTCAATTTTCCCAGTTAATACTGCATGGTATCGTTTGGTGATTTTACGTTCTTCGAATAATTTTGCCAACAAACGATGCGCTTTTGCCGTTTTTGCCAAAATCACCAATCCGCTTGTTGCTGAATCCAAGCGATGAACAGGTCTTGCCCATTCTAAAGCATCCGACTGATCAGAAATCTTCAATCTATCAATCATTGCATTCTCCAAGGTTCTGTATTGATTACCACTTACAACAAGTCCCGCTGGTTTATTTACAATTGCAAAATATGCGTCTTCGTATTCTACATCAACATCCAGACAAAATTCTTTGGGAGGTCTTCTGTTTCCTTCTGTGAAACGAATGAGGTCTCCATTTTTGACCCATGCTCCAGTTGTTGCCAGTTCGTCGTTTAGGTATAGACTCTGATGCTTGATTGCTTTTTTGACGCTGTTCCGTGTCGCTAATTGTGGAAATAGACCAATGCAATAATCGACGAAACGTGTTTCTTCTGATAACTGTTCAATGGTATGTTGCTCGCGTATGATCACTCTACAAAGTTAGCATAAGCAAAGTGTTTCACTTCACTCTTTGATAACTGCCATCAATGCCATTCTTGCCAAACAATATCTTGTCCTTCCCATCAAAGGTGGCTTTAAAATCCTTCGTTGTGCTCTGTCCGTATGCAGAAAACAGAGGCGCTGCAATTTTCTTTTCGCTGATTACAAATTCAAAGTTAGAGTTCCGTTTTATGCCAGAGATGAAGGTATCTCCATCCTCCATAAACAGTTGGACGTATTTATTGTCGTTGCGTTTTTTTACGATTCCTGAAAGATTGCCTTTCTCATCTTTGGAGATTTCAACCTCAATGCCTTCAAACATTCCTCTATCAGTCAATACCCAAGTTCCTTCAAACTGAGAATCGGGTGTCTCCTTCATTTTCGAAGTGTCACAACTAGAAACAATAGTTAATAAACTAAGAACAACTATTAAATACTTCATTCTATTCTGGTTTTCCAGGATTTAATCTACAATTCGCTTGAGTTTAAACGCATAGCCTACACCAAGAATGAAGTCTGTGCGCGTGCTTTCTATTCGCGGTTCGACAATATAGTACAACTTCACCGAATGTTGCTTAGTCAAGGGGTAAGACAATCCAGCGCGAAGACGGTATTTGCTCACACGATGTCTCGTTTCCACAGATGAGAAAGTGTAACTGATTTGATCATTGAAATGATAGAAAACTTCAGCCGCGACATGCGGTTCCAGCTTGGTCTTCGGTAGGTTGTAGGCAATTTTCAATCGTCCTCTTAAATTGGTATTGTTCAAATCACCCGATTCAACCTCATGTGTTGCCCGAATTCGAGCAGTCAAATCCAAACGTGCTTTCTTCTGAACCAACTCTACTAAGTTCTTCAATTCAATATCCAATGTTGTTCTGTGCGTGTACTCACTGCCAAAAAACCCGCCGCCAGTAGGCAAATTAGAAAGTCGATAATCTAAGCCCAATCGAACGTATTTGTGAAGCTCATACTTTACATACGGAGAAACAAATGAACGTTCTACCTGCGAAACATTGGATTCAAAGCGCGATTGAAGTTCAACGCCAACATCCAGTTTTTTCAGAATGGGGATGCGCACATCTACACCTGTCCATAAGCCAAAATCTTTTTGAGCCACAGACATTGAAGTACTCAAGGTAAAAGCAAGAACGCCTAGTATTTGAAGAGATTTTCGCATTAGAATTTGACAACAAATAGAGCAGGTGCTTGAACAACTTCCTTTTTATTTGCGATTTCTGACGAAACTTCTACTTGTTGAAGCATTCCTCCTGGATTGAGCGTATCCCCCGAAAAGGCATAAACGCGATACGTTCCGCGGTTCAATCCTTTGAACTGATAATCTCCATTCGCGTCCGTTCTGACACTTTCACTGTAATAATCCTCGTCACCATAGATCAAGTAAACACGCTCATCAACAATGGGTCCTTCCACATACGAAGAGCTTCCCCCAACAGCACTCTCTCCTTGATTTTCAATATCAACAAGAATGTTCGAAGTCAACTCATCCGCATCAGGAACTTCTCCTGCAAGATTGTTGGTTAAGGTAATGATATCGTTGTTTATCGTAACCGTAAAGTCTGTTCCTACAGCAGCTTGAATCGCAGCGGCGGTATTCGTTGCAACCGTTAAATTGTTTTGAGTAAAATCAAAATCGACTTGAATTCCAATTCTTCCCGCAAGGAAAGGATCGGGCTGAACACCACTTGTCCACTTAAACCAAACATAATAGTACAAACCATTATTCGGCGTATTCAATAATAAATACTCACCATCGGCGATATCACTTCCGTCGGGAATGGTTATTTGCGTCACTTCTTTCTCGGCTGAACTACCCGAATTTCCTGAATACACTCTCCCAGAAACATTTCCTGCCACAGAGGACGTTCCACCCGAACCTGCATCTTTTTTACATGCCGTAAGACTAACCAAACCGCCAAGGGCAATCGCCAAAATAATTTTATTCATCTTCTTTTATTGTATCATTAATTTTCCTGTGATCACGCGTGTTCCACTATTCACTTTATAGTAGTAAAGACCTTCATCCAGTCCATCTACGTGAATATCCCACCCCTTACCTGAAATATCTGATTCTACATAAACAATCTTCCCGCCTATATCGCGTAATTCCAAATGTCCATCTAAAACATATTCATTAAAGGAAAAATGGAAGTCTTGTTTGCCAGGATTCGGGTAAACAGTCACCATATCCTCATTCCCTTCACTCAATCCCAAATCTGTACAAGATCCAAAAATATTGGCATCCATCCATGTCACCCTGCTCGTTAGCCAAGTCTTTATATAATCGATCTCTTCTGCGTATGTTATACCTATGAAATCATTCGGCCAGACATACGTCCCCAATATCGGCCAGCGTTGAAAATTTCGCTGTTGAGCAGCATCCAAGTACGACGCCAAACTATCAATTCGAGCCATTAAAGAATCGGTGTGCCAAGCTCCCTGACGCATTTCTTGCCACTTACAATTAAGGTGGTGCGTGAAGGTTTGGTCTTGAATTAATTTCTTCCACCAAAATGGATTCTGCCAGTTATCGTTACCACAAACTTGGTAGAAATCCAGTTCCCAATTGTCTGTATCGCTTCCATTACAATAGTTCGCATTTCCGAAGGCTAAATTAAAATCCCACACGGGTCCTGCGAACAGTTTTCCACCCTCACTGGTTCTAATTTTATGTAAATAGCTGCTTATTCTATATCCATCAACGTTGTGTGAGATCTCATTTACAAGTAAGAAATCGACAAATGAATTGAGGTCAATATAAGGAGCGTATCCAAGCACTGGATCTAAATAATTAGGGCCATTTAACGCTGTTTCAAAACCTGTCACATAATTCTCGATGTAGTTCAATTGGGTAGAATTCAAACTATCATAAGATGGATCATGGAGTTGAAATGTAGTGTTTTGTGAAGCGCCAGGATATGATGGAAACGGCGAAGACCAAGCGATAACTCCTCCACTTGTCGTCTTGTCCACCTTTAGAACATAGTCTCCTGTTAACTCATTTCCAGAAACATCAACCGATTCTACATCGTTGGTTCCCACCTTACCATCTTTTCGTTTGATCTTCTCGGTAAACATATAGACGCCTTCATACTGTCCATTTAAAACAACTTCACACATTTTCGTGCGCGGAGCATAGCTTCCAAGGTCCCAACCCATTTGATACGCCAGAAGGTTCCGAATAAGCGATTTATCTGAATAAGGGGCAAATAGCACCCAATCGTTGTCATATGCCATCCCGAAGATGGTCACGTCATTCCGATTCCCGAAATTATCACGTGTTTCCAAGCTCCATTGTTTCTTAGGGAACATTTGCGAAGAGGAGCCTCGAACCTCAATTCCGATATTTCCAGAAAACTCATTGTAAGGATCCGTCATGTAATTTGTAACGCCTTCTCCATTATAAATGATCCCCATCGTCGCGTCCACTTTAGGTGTATCAGGAATTGTTCCACCGCCCGCCGTATTAATTACGACAATTGGTAAATTTGAAGAATTGAAAATCGTTGGAGGATTGAACCACCAAGGCGTTGATGAATAATCACTCGAGGTGTTATTAATTCCAAGTGACAACCAAACGCGGGAAGTCATATCACTCGAACTAATTGATTCGTTGTGCGTTTGAACACACAGCACGTTTGTTCCATTCTGCAGGTTGGCAACACTCAGCATCACTTGATTCGGATATCCTCCTGCATACATTTGAGCCTCGTGCAATCCATCTGAAAACTGATTGTAAGGTGGCTGACCAGTACTTGTAATGTTGTCACGAGCAACTTCAACCCCATTTATATAGGCCACAAAAGCATCATCGTAATCGATATTCAGTAGCACTACGTCAATCGCATTCACGTCGGTTATTGTGAACGTAATCCGTTGAAAACATGAAGCTGTTGCGCCAAAAGTTGTGTTGTCGTCACCATCTCCGTATCCAAATCCACCTATTCCACTCGACCAGCTTCCATCATTGAAGGCAATCGTATTCCATGTCGCAGGTACAGCAGAAGTTGGTACTAAATATCGCCAGGTGTAATTCTCATGAACAACTGTTTCCCAATGATCTACTGCGGATCTTCCTGCTAGCGCAAATAAGAAAGCAATACATAGTAAGAGTAGTTTCATAGTTATAACAATTAATTGCTCGGTCGATTTTGCAAAAGGAAATTGGATTCAGCTTGCCCAATTTAGTAAATATAAACGACAAGTATATCCTACACTATTCAAATTTCACGGAGAAACGCGAAGTTCCATAAGTTTCAAATCTTTCGTATTTTTAGACAACAAACATCTACTACATGAAGAAAATCATTTTCTCAGGAATGCTCTCCTGTATCGGCCTTCTGTCTTGGGCACAGAGCAATACAACAAGCACTGGAGGCGATGCTACTGGTAGCGGAGGCTCCGTTAGTTATTCAGTTGGACAGATTGATTACATTAACGGATCGGGATCAAACGGATCTGTGAATCAAGGAGTTCAACAACCATTCGAATTTTACCATGATGTAAGTCTACATGAAAATTCAATCATCACAACAAGCCTTTATCCGAATCCAACAAATGAAGACGTTGTACTCAAAATCGAATCTTTTCAGGACAATCTTTCTTACCAATTGTTTGACATTAATGGAAAACTCGTCAGACAGAATGATATCGAGAATGCTGAAACTATTATAGAAATGCGCGCTTTAAGCAGTGGAGAGTATCACCTTTCCATATCAAAGCAACAAGTACAAATTGAAACAATCAAAATTATAAAGCACTAATCATGAAAAAAATCTCTACTACACTCCTATTTACACTTTCCATGCTGTTCACCTTTGCACAGTCACCTCAAAAAATGACGTATCAAGCTGTTGTTCGTGACGCTGGCGACGTGCTCGTTTCGAATACAGCCATTGGAATGCAAATTAGTATTCTGCAAACAACACCAACGGGAATTGCTGTTTATATAGAAACGCAAGTTCCAACAACAAATATCAATGGATTGGCAACAGTCGAAATAGGTAACGGAACTGTTGTAGCAGGAAACTTTAGCACTATCGATTGGTCGGCAGGTCCTTATTATTTGAAGACTGAAACAGATCCAACTGGCGGGACGACTTACAGCATTTCTGCGACTTCACAATTGTTGAGTGTGCCTTACGCACTATACGCTGAGAATTCTGGAAATGGATTCAGTGGCGATTACAATGATTTGATAAATACACCTGCTCCCGTAACAGCGAACACCTTAGACGAAGCCTACGATGAAGGAGGATCGGGTGCTGGAAGAATTATCACAGCCGATGCTGGAGCAGTAGAAATCAACTCTGGAATCGCATCACAAGCAGCACTCAGCACCAGTCATTCTGGAAATGGTGTCTCAATATTAGCCACCAATTCATCTACAGCTACTACGTTCGCAACAATTCAAGCTTCTACGGCAAGTTCATCTAATTTAGTGTCAGCCGTTATTGGTAACTCAACTGGTACAGCATGGGGCGTTTCTGGACAAGTGACGAATACAGCTTCAGCCGAAGCAGCAGTTTACGGAAACAACTTGCGAACAAATGGCGGATACGGTGTCAAGGGTGTTGGGTATAACGGTGTTTGGGGATTATCTTCCCAACAAACAGGTGCTGGGATATGGGGTGAAAACACGAATGTGAACGGTACAGGAATCGCAGGAATCGGTAATGGTCAAATTCCACAAGTTCTTGCCG
>CAJQJL010000122.1 GCA_905478665.1 uncultured Flavobacteriales bacterium | reverse complement strand
GGGAGATTTAATACTCCAACGCCTGGACTTGAATTATTGAACCTTTGATAAGCGAACACCGCTAAGAGTATACACAAGGTGAAACCTATGAGGAATTTATTACGGGACCTCTTTCGTTTTGATCTTCTCACATATAAATATAAAAAAAGCCTTCTGTCGTTTGACAAAAGGCTTTCAAATATCTATTGAGTGGACTACGCCATTCTCTTCTCTCTGATACGAGCAGACTTACCAGTACGCTCTCTGAAGTAGAAGATACGTGCTCTACGAACATGTCCTTTCTTATTCACTGTAATGCTCTCAATGAACGGAGAAGCGATTGGGAAAATTCTCTCAACACCAACATTTCCTGACATTTTACGCACTGTAAATGTTTCAGTCGCTCCAGATCCTTTACGTTGTAGAACAACTCCTTGGAATTGCTGAATACGTTCCTTGCTACCTTCCTTAATCTTGTATGAAACAGTAATTGTATCTCCGCTTTTAAACACAGGTAAATTGTTTGCTTCAACTAGTTCGTTTTCAAGTTCTTTTATAAATTCCATGACTCTTTGTTTCTAATTCTATCGCCCAAATTGGGGTGCAATATTACGAATAAATCGGGACAACACCACGTTCTGAACTAAATATTTTGACAAAAATAGTAAGAAAAGGTGTATTAAATTGCTTGCCAACAGGTTCTATACTTTTTATGTACGATTAAACTGCACATTTGACTTCTGTATTTTTAGTTCAACGATTCAACTATCAAGGGATTTCAGTAGTTTTGACAAAATTTTACAAAACATGTCAGTTCATCAGAAGGTTAAAAAGGTTACGACACACGTTCTACAGGAAATGAAGAACGCAGGTGAGAAGATCGCTATGCTTACAGGATACGATTTCACAATGGCGCGTATTATTGATGGCGCAGGAATAGATGTAATCCTAGTTGGAGATTCCGCTTCGAATGTGATGGCAGGACATGAAACTACGCTTCCAATTACGTTAGATCAAATGATTTACCACGCTTCATCTGTTGTTCGCGGAGTAGATCGCGCATTGGTGGTTGTTGATATGCCTTTCGGTTCTTATCAAGGGAATTCAAAAGAAGCACTTTCGAGCGCTATTCGTATTATGAAGGAGTCTGGTGCACATTCGGTAAAGTTAGAAGGCGGACGTGAAATTTTGGAATCCGTGACGCGCATTTTGACTGCAGGAATTCCAGTAATGGGACATTTGGGACTGACACCACAGTCCATTTATAAGTTTGGAACGTATATCGTTCGGGCAAGAGAAGATGATGAAGCAGAGCAATTGATTAAAGATGCGAAAGCCCTAGAAGAAGCTGGGTGTTTTGCAATTGTATTGGAGAAGATCCCTGCGGAATTGGCAACAAGAGTGGCAAAAGAGGTTTCTATTCCGATCATTGGAATTGGAGCTGGCGGCGGTGTTGATGGACAAGTACTTGTTGTACACGATATGTTGGGGATTAACAATGAATTCTCTCCGCGCTTCTTGCGTAAATACCATAACCTCTTTCAGGAAATGACGAATTCGTTTCATAGTTATATTGAAGACGTTCGATCTGGTGATTTCCCGAATGATAAGGAGCAGTATTAAAATAGATTTTAGCTATTGGATGCTAGACTTTTCGTAAATTCAAGTAGGAAACCTAACAGCAATGCATCATTATAAAAAGCTGATTTTTTGGATATTTCGACAAATCAGAACATTTCGAAAAAGATTAGCCTAAACATCCAATGTCCAACATCCAACATCCAACATCTAACATTGAAGTTCTTCACGAAGACAATCACACCATTGTGATCAATAAACGTTCGTCTGATATTGTTCAGGGAGATAAAACGGGCGATGAACCACTCGTAGATAAGGTAAAGAAATACATCAAAGAGAAGTACAACAAGCCTGGAAATGTGTTTTGTGGTGTCGTACATCGTTTGGATCGACCGACAAGTGGTGTGATATTATTTGCAAGAACAAGCAAAGCACTTCCACGATTGAATGAACAGTTCAGGGAGAAAACGACACGAAAAGTCTATTGGGCAGTCGTAGAAAATATGCCTGAAAATAAAACAGGGAAACTGGTACATTTTCTAAAGAAGAATGAGAAGCAGAATAAGTCCTATGCTTCCAAAACGGAGACAGAAGGTTCTAAAAAGGCAATCCTCAATTATACATGGAAGCTTTCTTCTGATAAATATCATTTATTGGAAATTGAATTGGAAACAGGTCGCCATCACCAGATTCGTTGTCAGTTGGCGACAATGGGGTGCATCATCAAAGGAGATTTGAAGTATGGCGCCAAACGTTCGAATAAAGATGGTTCAATCCACCTCCATGCGCGAGAACTAGAATTCACACACCCAACGACGAAAGAGCAAATAAAAGTAACGGCCCCTGTACCAAAGGAGCCGTTGTGGGAGTTTTTTGAAGGGACTATTTGAATTAATTCTATTTTGATACGTTTTCTATGTAACTCTATGTAACTAAGGGCACATTTCGTTTAAATTAGATCATCTATATTTGTTGAAACCTTAAAGAGAAAGTTATGGATAATAGCACAATAGTAGACGTTCGGACGCCAGGCGAATTTTCAGGAGGAAATGTTACTGGATCAATCAACATTCCATTGCAGGAAGTTGTGGAAAGAGAATCAGAAATTATGAATTTAAAGCAACCAGTTATTTTTTGCTGCGCAAGTGGAGCGAGAAGTGGTCAAGCAACGCAATATTTTAAGTCCAAAGGTCTTAATTGCGACAACGGCGGTGGCTGGATGGAAGTGAATAGCCGAATGAACGGTTAATAGAAAACTAGACACAAAAAAACCACTCTTCAAAAGAGTGGTTTTTTTATTCAACTATTTTTTTTGTCTAGTTCACACGAATGCGCTGACCGATCTGAAGAACTGAACTTCGAGAGAGTCCATTCAAATCGCAGAGCTGTTCAACTGTTTTTCCATTTCGAGCCGCAATTTTTGAGAGTGTATCCCCCGATTTTATAGAATAAACAGACCCTTCAGCCAAATGATCGTGATTAATTGGTGCTTTATACTTGTAGTTGCTTTTTAACATTAAATCAGCTACAACGGAATTCTCATTGCGTAAACAATAATTTTCCGTGTCAAATACTTTTTCGGGGTCAAATGCAACATCGTGGTAACGCATCTCGAAGTGCAAGTGTGGAGAATAGGATCTACCAGTGCTTCCGCCTAAACCAATCACATCTCCAGCTTTCACTATTTGGTTGGCTTTTACTTTGAGTCGTGATAGATGTGCATAATATGTCTCTAGCCCATTCGCATGACGAATTATAACTAGGTTTCCAAACCCACCGCTGTTATAAGTTGCATAGCGAACTTTGCCATCAAAAGCCGCAACAATAGCTTCTCCAGTTTTAATTGGAATATCAATTCCTTTGTGAAATGATCCGTGACGTCTTCCAAAGCCAGAGGTCGTTTTCTTTTCTACAGGAAATGCATATGAATGAATCGAATCCGTGAAGTAAACTATACTCTTCTCATTGAATTCATTTTTCGCATAACTAAAGGTAATGTTGACTTTCCAATCTTCTTTAAAAATTGCGGAAGTATCGTAAAACAAAAGTGAATTATCAGATTCTTTTTCAAGCGAGTCTTTGTCGCCTGAGCCATTTTTTGTCGTCTGAGGCAAAAGGTCAACGGAACCAAAAGCAACGCTGAGCAAGAAAATATATAGAAGTGTGGAGATACTTTTCATATAGATTGCTACCAATTTGGACACAAAACTACTGTCTTTTTCCTGATCATTCTCATTTTGAATTATAAAAATCGTTAAAATTCAGCGAGTTAAATTTTAACAGAAAGCAAAAGAGCACCGTGTGAGGTGCTCTTTTCTGGAATCAATATTATCAATTACTTGATGATAATACGTTTTGTATCAATACGTTGCTGGTTGTCTGCAACTTTAAGAATGTACATTCCACTTTCAAGCTCACGCACATCAATGGTTTGTGCATTTCCGTTAATTTGAGTTGTATTCACAGACTGACCAGAGAGACTATAAATCGTAACTGTGTTAAAATCTTCAACACCAGAAAGAGAAAGTTCATCTGTCGCAGGGTTAGGTGAGATTGTCCAATCTGAAATGTTTAGGTCACTAAGTCCTGCAGGATTGTTGTATACCAAATCATAACGTTGGTTCTCCAAGACTCCATGCATAAGATCAACTTGTCCTTGCGTAAAGCTATTTTGACAGGTCTCAGCTGAGTAATCCATGTAGTTTTCCACCATATCTGGTAAGTCAACCCCTTGAATATTATCAACACATGTATTCTTTGTTATATCACAGTCAGAGTTCGATTGTGCATCCGCATTAGGAGTATCATCAATTCCATCTTGTGCCGTGCAATCTCCATCTCCCCAGATATGTCTCAATCCAAGATAGTGTCCAACTTCATGAACAGGAGTTCTTCCTCGTACATCAATTGGTCCGCCACCTGCATCAAGAATATTTGGATTGTTGCTTCCAAAAGATTGGAATTGAATAACAACACCATCGCTCATTCCAGCTGTAGATCCTGGAGGCCAGTTAGGCAATCCGGTTGGTGGAGTAGCGTAACCAAGAAGTGCGGTGATTTCAGTTCCGAAGAAATCAACAGACATATTACAGACCCAAATATTTAGGTAACGTGACTGATCCCATGGATCAATACCACCATCAACTGTGCTCTTTACTTTTTCTAAATCAGTGAAATCTCCACTAATAATTGCCAGTGAACCAAAACTAGGTGATGCGGTGTTTGTTCTTGTAATTCCAGTTGTTGGACTTCCGCTAGGATCAATTTGCGCCAAAACAAATTCGATTTGAGGGCTACCCTTAACAATATCAAAGTCTGAGCGCATGTTAACGGTATCCGCATTCATTCGCTGATAATCATCATTCAGAATTTGAATTTGATTTAAAATAACTGAATCATCCAAGTTCTGTTGTGGAGTATTGTACACAACATGAACAACCACTGGAATTGTATAAATGGCGTTGCTCTTCGTTGGATTGTTTTGTGAATAAGCCTTAGCAGTTTCAAAGGCCTTATTTACTTGGTTGATAAACCCAGGTGTAATCGATTCTTGATATTGAATCGCCTCTGGTGTCATACAACGGTTAATCTGCGCAAAACTGAGTGTTGAGCTCAAAAGTGCGAAAAGAAGTAATGTTTTTTTCATAGGATGTGATTTGTCGATACGAAAATACAACAAAGTCGCCTAGGCATGCAAATGGAATTGACAAGTGGTCTTTTATTGGTACAAATGGCAGATCGTTTAACATAAATAGGGTTGAGCAATGTCGAATGGAAGTAAATAACATTTGCACAATACGTTCAATTTTTGACAGTGCTCAATACGCAAACGGAGAAAGATTAGGCTAACGCGTAGAGTCCATTTTTCAACGCATAAATCATAATTCCGGCCGTGTTTCTTACACCAAGCTTTTTCATTGCACTTTGTTGGTGTTGCTCAATCTCGTTTACGCTCAATTTTAGAATTTCAGCGATTTCATCAGTTGATTTTTTTTGACAAATTAATCGCGCCATTTCAATTTCAATTTCACTTAATGGTTGCGAGGCATTTGGAGGTATAATAAGTTCGTCGTCGATTAGTTCAGAAACCAATTTGGTTGTGCACATTTCATGGATATAGTGACCGTCATGGTATACATCACGAATTGCGGTAGTCAAGTTTAAGGGAGCACAATCTTTTGATAAATAGCCATGTGCTCCTATCTTCATGTATTTCTCAATATAGCCAAGGCCATAATACATGCTTACGATAATTACTTTTACTTCTTTGTAGTCTTTTACTAATACTTTAAGGGCTTCTCTTCCATCTAGTACTGGCATGTTGAGATCAAGAATGACAACATCAACAGGTTCATTTCTCATCCCATCCAATAATTCTGCACCATTAGGAGCTGCTATGGTGACCTCAAAATCCTTCTCATCATTCAATACCGATGTTATTGTTCTTCGCAATAAATCGTGGTCTTCAGCAATGGCGATATTAATTATTTTCGAGGCGTTCATGTAGTAGTTCACATTTTTGTAACATATCAAATATGACAAATTCAATTGAGAATTTCATGATTTTACCTGAAAATCAGGTATAAGTCGCAAAATTAGCAAGTACAAATTTTTTCTTTTAAATCTGGTTATGCTAGCGTAGCTAACACTTTCAGTGTAAACATGTTTGCAAATTTATAGGCAAGGTAAAAAATATGAACGTAAGGGAATTAATCCTTCACGTTCGGAAATTTACGGCTGGAAATAGAGGGGCACTTGCATAGGTTTGTTTACCACTTAACACCTAAATCCCATGACGCCCGAAGTACTAAAAAAATCAAAAAAAACGCTTTTAATAACGCTTATTTTGTTGAATGGACTTATCTGTTTGGGACAATATGACACCGTACATTATTTTCCTCCATTTTATTCACGAGCTTCTGACGCCAATAATCTGGGGCGAAGTTTTGTATTTCTTTCAACGAATAGCGAAACTCCATTTGACGTTAACGTGACGGAAGCAAATGGTAATCTCATTATCATGGTAACAATATCTAAGACCAATCCCGCTCAAATTTTCCTGGGATATCAATACGATACCAAAGGAATAGTAGATCAAAATGGATTAAATGTGGTCTTAAGTAATGAGGGAATCATCGCGACTGCATCGTATCCATTTTTTGCGAATCTTAGGCATTCAGCAGGAACTCAAGGGATGTCATTGACGAGCAAAGGAACATGGGGCATGGGGACGCGTTTCCGTTCAGGACATTTATATACTGTGAATTCATCATCTGTAGGTGGTCCATGGAAATCACATATGATTAGTGTTATGGCGACTGAAGACAATACAACAGTTAAGTTTTCAGATTTCAAAGAAGGTGTTGTTTTTTACGGAACCTCAATGGACGGAAATAAAAGTGCAGATATAAGTGTTACCTTGAACAAACATGAGTCTTATATCATTGCTGCACATGTCGATGAACCTCTTGCCACTGGAAACGACACTTTGTTGAATGGTCTGCTGATAACGTCTGATCAGCCTATCGTGGTTAATTCAGGTTCATGGTGTGGAGGCTCAAACGTCACCGATTCTTCCGCGTCACGCGATATAGGGATGGATCAAATTCTACCAACAAACCGACTAGGGCAGAAGTACATTGTTGTAAAACGGTTTTCTTTCTTGGAAGAAGAGTGCGAAAGAGTGATAATTGTCGCTGATTCAGATAACACTAAAATTTATTTGAATGGAATTTCTTCGGTCGCAGCAACAATAAATGCTGGAGAATTTTATATCGTTCCTGCGTCAAGATACAACGTCAATGATATTATGCACATTGAATCGAGTGCCCCAGTTTATGTATATCAGTCAACAAACGCTTCCTCGGAATTTTCTCATGCTCAAGGACTAAATTTCATACCGCCATTGGCATGTTCGGGAATGCATGAAATTACAGTTCCTAAAATTGATTCCTTTGACGAAACGCCTGCCGCCATTGATGTCATCGCCAGAACTGGAAGTATCGTTCTAGTCGATGGGGTTCCAATTAGCGTATCACCTATGCCAGTTCCTGGAAATGATGAATGGGAAGTCTATAAACTGTCTGACGTTGCTGGAACTGTTAATTTTTGGAGCGATGACAATATCAATATTGTGATGCTAGCAAATACTGGCGCGAGGGGAGCAGCAGGATATTATTCAGGAATGGCATATGCATTTAATGCAGAAGTCGAGGCAATCTCTCCACTCGCGAATAATCAAGTACTTGAAGGATGCGTGAACGGAAAATTTGTGCTGACGAAGGATGAAATGATGCTAAATCAGGATGTAACATTTTTCTTAGCAACGTCAGGAGAAGCTAAGAATGGGGTAGACTATAATTGGCTTCCTGAAAGTATTGTCATTCCCGCAGGTGAGTTGAATGCTACGGTGGTAGTTGAGCCAATTTTCGATGATATCTCGGAAGTCAATGAACGAATTATACTAACGGTGGTAAATGATAAGTGTAGCAACATTACAATTTCAGATACGCTTTATATCCAGAATTATGATGCGCTGACGATAACTGATATTTCTGAAAACCAACTGATTTGTCCTGAAAACGGTGAGTCTGTAACTTTGTCGATCACTGTCGAAGGAGGAGTTCAACCATATACTTATAATTGGGTTGCTGATTTGGGCTCGTCTACATCCATTAATATATCTCCAGAAAATGAGACTTCATATAATGTTACCATCTCTGATGCATGCACAATGATAGAATCGGAATCTATTATCGTGTATACCATTTGCATTCCTGAAGTGCCGAATATCATTACTGCAAACGGAGACGGCATAAATGACCAATTTATTATTGAAAATATTGAAGATTTCCCTGGGTCCCGACTAGTGGTACAAAACCGCTGGGGAAATGTAGTGCATGAATCTGATGACTACGACAACTCTTGGACTGGGACAGATTTAGTAGATGGATCTTACTTCTATTGCTTAGACCTCAATTTAGGAGAGGATATTGATCTTGTTGATTTCAATACAATACGGCGCTTGACAGGATACGTACAGGTAGTACATTAAGAAAAAAAATTAGATATCCATTTATGGGGCTTCAGAACGTTGGGAAGTTAAAATGGAACGTTGGGAAAATTTATTTGCAATTGCACCTGCATAAAAGGGATATTCAGAAGTGTAAAACAACTACAACAAGAACAATAACTACAACTACAGTTTTTACCTGTGAATAAAAATACTCATGGAATTACAATCCTACTAAAACTAGGCATTCCACGAAAGCTATGGTAAACCGAAAGGAGGAAATATTCGATTGAATCCACCGATTATTTATTCATGACACGCTGGGTTGTAAATTAGATTAATTTAATAAAGCTCAGAGAAACCTACACTCGGCTAACCCCACTGCGCTGAAAACAATCATGTTTTTACCGCAGAAAGAAGATAGATTCTCTCTAACTACGAATGACTAAAAAGGCTAACATATCACAGCGATTGTATGATAGCGGAAGCTCTCTTCAATTACCTCCCAAAATCATCGGAGGAATTCAACCATTCAACATTAGTGGTTCCCTACAACTTTTTTATTCGATGCAAATCGTAATCATCAATCTGGTATTTAGAATATCAAAAACGAGACAGGTATGATTGCAGACGAAACTAAAGTGAAAGATAGAATTGTCTATTTAGACAGTGAGGTTTTGAATCTGAGAGGGTTTCAGTTGTTGTACGGCGATAAGTATGAGATTCAAGCTTTACGATCACCATCAGAAGCTCTCGAATTTCTAAATAGAAATGAAGTCGACCTGATTATCACTGATCAGAAAATGAATGAAATGAGTGGCATTGACTTTCTCAGAAAGGTACGTAGACTATGGCCGCATACTGCGACTGTTTTGCTCTCCGCTTATTCGGATTATGATGCTTTGGTTGCAGCAGTGAATGAAATTGGAATATTTCAGTATGTTAGTAAGCCTTACGATTTAGACAAGATGGGCTTTGTTATCAATAACGCCATCGAATCAACCCGCCTTAAGCGATTGCTGCATTCGAAAGAACGCGAACTTGAGGTGAGTCAGATGAAGCTTTCGAAAATTGTGGAGACGGCTACAGATGGAATTATCACTGTTGATAGCAACAGCAAAATCGTAATGGCGAACAAGTCTGCAGCAAAAATGTTTGGTTATACGAATGACGAGTTGATCGATATGCCAATCAATGAACTTGTTCCAGAAGAGCATAGTGAGAAACATGATTCATACGTAGGCAACTTTAAAAAAGGCGAAGATACTTCTCGATACATGGGTGTGAACACCGTCATATATGGGAAAGACTCAGCTGGAAATATGTTTCCCATTGAGACGACCTTGTCAAAAATGAAAATTGGAGATACTGTTTATTTCAACGCTTTCATTCGAAATGTGAAAGACCGTGTTGAAATGCAGAATGAGTTGAGAAAAAGTGAAGAAAAATTCAAAGGTGTTTTCGAATCAATGATAAACTTGTTTACGCGGGTTGCAAATGATGGAACGATAGCATTGATCAGTCCTTCAGTTCAGAATGTATTGGGCTACACTCCCGAGGAAGTTATGGGGACACAAGTTCTCCAGTATTGTGATAGAACAGAAGATCGAATGTTCTTAAATGAGATTATAAAGAAAGAGGGGGTCTATAAAGATTTTCAGGCTTCAATAATTGCGAAGGACGGATCTAAAAGGGTTCTTTCAATTGATGCAAAGCATTACAAGGATAAGGCAGGAAATATTTTGGGAATTGAAAGTGTTGCACGCGATGTTACCGAGCAAATGCAACTAGAGCTACAGATTAGGGAGAATAATCTTCTGATGCAAAAAGCGCAAAGTTTGGCACATCTCGGAACATGGGAATGGAGTGTAGCAGAAAATACGGTTGTTTGGTCCGATGAGCTTTACAGAATCTATGGTCTCGACAAGAATAATTTTGAATGTTCGTTTGACACGTATATCGCAAGCGTCCATCCAGATGATCGCGAGAATATTACTGAAATTATTCAAGGAGCTTTGACAAGCAAAGAACCTGTTCATTTTGAAGAAAGAATTATCCGTCCTAATGGAGAAGTGCGACACCTACATTCATGGGGGTATACTGTTTTTAACGACGAAGGAGATCCCATTCGTATGTTTGGAGCTTGTTTAGATGTTACTGAGTCGAAACAAAAAGAAAAGGCGCTAAAAAACAACCAAGATAGAGCCGTTTTACTAAGTAAGGTTCTAGGGCTTTCTAGTTTAAATATCGGAATAAATGAGTGTATCTCTGAGACAATTCAACTACTCTCTGAATTTATTAATTGTCAAGCGGCACATGTGCATGTTTACTCAGAGGAAAACAATTGTTTGGAAACTTCCAATATCTGGTATTTTGATCCTGAGATTGATGATCAGGAAATTAAATCTGACTTTAAAGAGGCATCAAAAGAACACACTTTTGTTTCTGGAGAAGGACTTCCAGGAAAGGTTTGGGAGAGAAAGGCCGTGCAATGGGTGTCAAATGTCATTGAAGAATGTAAATGCGCTAAGAATTTACAAATTGGGAGATTGGGAATTAAGGGAGCCTTTGCCTTTCCAGTACTTAGGGATAATGAAGTGATTGCGGTATTCGAATTTTATCTTGACAATGACAAACGCCCAGATGATCAACTTGTAAGGTTGTGCAATGATATTTCAGCTCGATTGACGATCATTTTTGACAGAATCCGCACAAACGATGCGTTAAAAGAGAATGAAAAGAGTTTGAGAACAGCTCAAATTGTTGCGAAGATGGGGAGTTGGGAATATAATGCTCAATCAGATGAGTTGAAATTGTCCACGGGGGAATACGTACTTCTAAACATTTCGCCAAATACAAAACGAAAGCTAACATTGGATGATTTAATAGGGATGATCCATGAAGACGATCGTGAAATGCTTCGTCGGATGATCAAGCTACCAGAACGTCTTACAACGAATAAGTATGAATATAGACTTGTGAATAAGTCCGGTACAACTCGTCATATTCGATCTTTTATAAAGATTATTCGTAACGAGAATGGTGTTGCTACAGGCATATTGGGGACAGATAGAGATATTACAGAGTTGAAGCAAACAGAATTGAGAAATAATGTAGTGAATTCGATCTCTCGAAAATTGAACGCAAACCTTAGTTTACACGAGTTTTGCACTTATATATTTGAGCAATTATCCAACGTGAAGTCGTTTCCGAATTTTTACATTTCTCAGTACGATAATTCTAAGGAAGAATTGTCAATTTCATTCCAGGTACTCAACAACAAAATTCAACGTAATCTTCCCAAGCCAAGAATCCAAGGGAATGGACTTTCTGAGCACATTATTCGGACAAAGACAGGAATCTTTTTGAATGGAAGTGAGTTGGCTGATTTTGAAAAAGAGCACGGAATCAAGCTGTATGGAAAGAGAGCTAAATCTTGGATTGGAGTTCCGTTGATTTCTGAAGAGCGAGTTGTTGGTGTGCTGGCATCTCAGAGTTTTGAGAAAACAGGGAGCTTCTCAAAAGATGATCTAGACCTTCTGTCTTTTATTGGTACGCAAATAGGCTCATTGGTTGAACGACACAAGGTTGAGAAAGAGATTAGACAATTTGAAAAGTACTTCTCTGTTTCAATGGATCTTATGTGTATTGCTGGTGCAGATTCTATTTTCAGAAAGATAAATCCCAAATTTTCGCAACTTCTGGGCTATTCAGAGGAGGAATTATTGTCCAAATCTTTTATCGAGTTCATTCATCCCGATGACGTGAAATCTACTTATGAAAAAGTTGAACTGCTCAGTAATGGGGTGTCTAATATAAATTTCACGAACCGTTATTATTGTTCAGATAAGGGGTATAAATGGCTAATGTGGTCAGCGACTTACGATAAAGATTCAGACCAAATATTTGCTGCAGCCAAGGATATTACAGAGCAGAAAAGCTCTAAAGATATTTTAGAAGCTATTGCCGATATCCAATCGTCATTTATTGAACATACTTCGATTAAGAAAGCATTTGAAAAAATGCTTCGGGTTTTATTAGGCGTTGCGCACAGCGAATGCGGGTTTATAGCTGAAGTAGTAGAAGAGAATGGTAGGTTGCGACATGAAACACATGCAACTTGGAATTCATCTGTAATGACAACACCAAATGGGAGTGAAGAGGCCATAATTGATTACAAATGTGAATTCTTTGATGAGTTAGCCAACTTGGTTTTAAAGGAGGGAGAGCCTATTACATTGAATAATATAAACAGCTCTATAGGTGAAGGTGAGGAGTTTAATGAAGATTCGAAAGTCGAAAATTTCATGGGACTTCCATTCTTTGATAATAAGGAAATGATTGGAATTGTTGGAATTGCGAACAATTTCAAAGGCTACAGTGAGAACGATATCATGATGTTGAAACCGTTCCTCGTGACGTGTTCAACACTTATCAAGGCTAGAAAGGATGATATTAAAAAGAAAAATGCCGAAAAAGAACTTCAGCAATTGGCTGACATAGTTTCACACTCAAGCGATGCCATTATTAGTACTGGTGTAGATCGAAACGTGATAAGCTGGAACCAGGGAGCAGAACACTTACTTGGATATTCAACAGAGGAAATGATTGGCGAATCGTCACTGCTTCTGCGTCCTAAGGAATTGGAATTAGAGCATGATGAAATTGTTTATGGTGTTCTTGATGGCAATTCAATTGAGAGTTATGAAACCATTCAGATAAAAAAAGATGGAAGCCCAATTCATGTAAATATGTCCATGTTCCCATTGATAGGTGAGGACGGTGACATAAAAGGAGTTTCTAGTATTTTACGAGATATTTCAGAACAGAAAGAGGCCGTAGAAATAAAAGAGGCATTTACTAAACGGCTAGAAACAATGGTAAATGAGCGTACGAGAGAACTGGATGATGCCAAAAAAGAGCTAGCCCTAAGCCTAGAGAATGAAAAGGAATTGGGAAGACTAAAGTCTCAATTTGTTTCTACCGCATCACATCAATTTAGAACCCCATTGGCTGTTATACAAGCTAGTTTGGGCGTGTTGGATATGCAAAAGGAGGATATGACTGATGCATTCAAAGTTCGGTTTGATAAAGTGTTCAATCGAGTGAAAGAGCATATCGGAAGAATGACAAACCTCATGGACGATGCACTCGTCATTGGTAAAATAAATGCAGGCAGTGTTCTGCCAGTTATCACAGAAACAAATATTGTTGGTCTTTGCGAAGGCCTTGTGTCGAACTATAATGAGATTCAAAGCGATGGAAGAACGATGAATTTTAAAGTTTTTGGAGAACAGCAGGATATAAATCTAGACCCAATGTTGATCGAGCATGCAGTTTCCAACCTTATCTCAAATGCATTCAAATATTCAACGGATAACGAACCACCACAACTGTCTGTTTGCTTTGAAGAAAATGAAGTAAACATTATTGTCAAGGACTTCGGAATTGGAATTCCTGACTTAGAATTGTCGCATCTCTTTGAACCATTTTACCGCGCATCGAATACGCGAGAGTATTCAGGAACAGGCCTTGGTTCGGCCATTGCGAAAGAATATGTAGAACTGAATAAAGGAAGAATTGAAGTAAAAAGCGAGCTGGATGAAGGTTCCGAGTTCACCATAATATTAAACAAACACTAACGCCAAATACCAAACACTATGATGGAAAAACTACTTATTGTCGAAGATGAAAAAGCAATTCGTGAGACTTTGCAAGAACTATTAGAGCTTTCGGGATATGAAGTCCTAACAGCAAAAAATGGCAAGGATGGATATGAACAAATAATGGAGCATCGGCCAGATCTTGTCCTTTGTGATGTTAACATGCCTGAACTCGACGGATTCGAATTGTTGAGCTCAATCAATCAGCGACTAGCAGATGACATTGTTCCACCTTTCGTTTTTTTGACAGCGAAAGTTGAATTTCAAGATATTCGCCAGGGAATGACGCTTGGAGCTGATGATTATATCCTCAAGCCATTTGATCATATGCATGTTCTGGACATTATTCGTTTGCGTTTGGATAAGCGTGAGAAATTGCTGCAGAAAGGCACTAGAAACTCATCGGTGTTAAATCATCGTGTATTTGATAAGCTCGCTTTGCCATGTGAGGAAGGTCTTGTTCTCGTTCCAATTAGTGATATTGTAAAATGTCAGGCCGATCGAGCATATTGTACTTTTCACTTAAATGATGGTCGCAAAATTTTGGTTTCTAAATCCATGAAGGAATTTGAACAAATATTGATCAATAATAAATTCTTAAAGGTGCATAAGTCTACGATTGTAAACATTAAATACGCTGATAAGTATCTACGTGGTAAAGGTGGTCAATTGATTATGTCAGATGGCTCATTAGTGCATGTGGCTGTCCGAAAAAAGGATGAGCTTATGCGTATGCTAAAGCATTGATAACGCTATTCTTTAGTTGTACATTTTGTTGTTGAGGAGCAGTTGAGAATTTCCTGAATGAGGTTTCTTAATTGCTAATTGGAAATAGAAAAATTCCAAATGGCAACGCGAACATGATTACTAGAAGTAGTACAGCTGTCATTTTGCCTCCTTTTGAAACATTGTGTCCCTGATAGCAACTCTTGTAGATGAGTCTGATTAGTTTGTTTACTGAAAATGTCATTTCAAATTGTTTAATCGTATTAATATTCCTTTGGTATAGCTAGTTCCTCGTTTTGAATCTACATCACTGATGAGTTAAGCCTTGTAAAAGGGCTGCGCCATTGTAGACACAACCCTTTTCTCACCTAACCACAGCGACTTCTATTTTTTTCTTCAGATCCTGTTGACTTATTTGCCGATTTCTTCTGGCGGTTTAGGCAAGCTCATCCAATGTGTTACAGAATCTTTCCAATGACGGTTATTGGTAGAGTCGTAAAATCTACATTCAAAACCTTCTTGCGTATCCATTACCTGATCCAGCCATCCAAAAACAATAATTTTCTTTTTCCAGAATCTCAGTCGTTTCGTCTTTTTGTTGTTAACTGCAAGCACGACGACATCGTACAAGTTTGGCTTCTTCTCATCTATGTTTATCCAGTTCATATGATTTGTTTTTGTTCGTTTATTACTTGATATCGAAAAAGGACCATGCTGTTTCAACACAGCCCTTTTCTCACCTAACCACAGCTACTAATCATTATTGTTGTTTATCTCTTTTTCGGAGCTCTCATGTTAGTGTTAAGAGCTACCTGAAGGTTTTTATGCTACCTCTGGAGGCTTGGGTAAAGTCATCCAATGTGTTACAGATTGTTTCCAGTGACAGTTGTTCGTGTGATCATAAAACTTATACTCCAGTCCTTTCTTCGTTTCAGTAACTTGATCCAACCATCCAAAAACGATGATTTTCTTTTTCCAGAAGCGTAATCTTCTTGTTCGTGTGAAATTGATTGCCAGTACTACTGATTCGTTCAATTCTGGTCTTTTTTCTTGTATGTTATTCCAATTCATAGCGTATGTTTTTAGTTAGATATTCATTTTATTAGGTTTTTTGAAAAGGACCACGCCGCTTAAAGCGCAGCCCTTTTTCACCTAACCACAGCTAAACTTTAATTTGTTTGTATTATAATTTGACAATTTTTCCGACTCTTTTTCGTCGCCCTTCCAATTCGAATTCTACAATGTAAATTCCTGCGTGTTCAAGGTTCAAAGTGAGTTCTCGCATTCCAGATGTTACCTGTTCCTGGTGAACAATTGTTCCGTTGATATCAATAACAGTTATATGCATGCCCTGACTCAAGTTCCATTGAATTGTCGTTGAACCACTCGTTGGATTCGGGGACATTCTTACTTCAAGATCTATAGATGTGTCTGTTTGATCATCTCCCAAACTATTGTCGTTCGCATTGTTACCGTTATTTGGTCCTGTAATTTCTTTACTTGAATCGTAAGGTGCTTCAGTCGAACCTGGATTTTCATTTCCTGGCTCGTTCGGGTTCTCAGTTATTGTATCTGTAGGATCGACAAATCCAAGTTGGTTTGGATAGTCTATGTCAATGCATGAGTTGGCTGACGCGCGCTTTAATGCTTTACCAGCATCCATTCTTCCTGACCCCAACATTCCTGCATAGTTTGGATTTATTTGGTCAATATTTGTCGCTGTTTGTTTTAAAATTTCTTCAACTTCTTCAAATGTAAGGCAAGGATTCACTGATAACATCAAACCAATTGTTCCTGTCACCATAGGTGCTGCGAAAGAAGTTCCATTACCTGTGATCCAAATTCCCGCACCGATTGTTAGTGGAACGTTGTATCCTGGTGCACAGATATCGACTGAACTATTGTGCTGATGACATGAAGCTGGATTTCCGATTACGCCTTCATGATTGTCATAAGGACCAACACTCGATACAGCAATTACGTGATTGTGCGCCGCTGGATATACTAAGTTGCTCGCTCCGCCGCATGTCCCACCGTTTCCTGCTGCTGCAACTATTATAGTTCCGTTGTCATAGACTTCATCAATTACACCTTGCACGTATGCATTGTATCCGCACCCAGACGCCCAACTTAGGTTGATAACTCTCGATCCTGAATAAGAGAGTTGTAATACCTGATTGTATCCCATACTCGCAAGATTCATTCTGCAATTATATCCAATCGAACTTTTTCCCATTCCATTATTTGTTGCTCCTGCAGCCGTTACTGAAACGGCAGTCCCATGCTGGGAATAATAAGCAGGTACGGCACCATTTGATTGAACTGAAAGATATTCACTTTGCAAATCTTCTTGTCCCAAGTAGAATCCGCCATCAGAGATTCCAAGAATCATATTGGTATCACCAGTGGAGTAGTCCCAAGCGACTTTAGCATTAATTAAGTCCAACGCATAATCATCGGAGTAATTGATGTCGTAATCATTCGGGTCGTTGAGTAATTCATATTTCGGGGCATACGCAGGACGCGATAATGCCGTTGATGTATTTTCAATGGTTGCCGATAACTGCATCGCATCGCACAAACATTCAACTTCGTATACTTTTAATAAGTCTTCTCTTTTTGAATTTGACAAGGCTTGCTCAACATCAATGATATTAAACTGATTAATTAATTGTTGCACCTCTGAATTTGGTGATTCCAATTGTCCGTTAATTGATGTAGGGACATCGCCTGTGTTTTCAAAAGTGACCCAAATTTTTTCAGGAGCGTCTTGTGAAAAGACCGCGTGACTAAATACAGTAAAAACTGCCAGTGTGATGTAGTGTATTCGATTTTTCATGATTTAAAATTTTGTAGTTAAATATGAGTTCAGATGAACCTTGATACCAAACTTACGAACGCTTCATGGTGTAACATATTGACACTTTCCGAACGAACCAGATTTACTTCCGATAGCTGTGAAGATTGTATGTTGAATTCATGCTTTGACTTGTGTAACACCTTGTTGTACAGCTACTAATGATGGTTAATTCTTGTTTTTTAATTGAATAAATTGACGGCCTCGATGAGAAAAAGGGCATTTTGATTCACTTAATCATGGAAATATTGGCGGTCGTAAAGCTTAGCCATACGTTTGGAAATTTTCGATTGGCTTGGGCTTCATTTTGGCGTAAAATTGAGATATACGAATCACAAAAAAAGACAGCCATGAAAAAGTTTACTCTTTGCGCAATTGCATTTTTGATTTCATCAATTACACTTGCCAAAATTGAAAAGACATCTTATTATTTTAAGCCACAATCCGTCCAATTGGAAGACGCATCTCTTGATGCAATTGTCAAGTTCAAATATGATATGCGAGATCTAGACGTTCAACTCATTGAGATTAATTCCTTTTCTGAAGGAGTCGCAAATCGAAGTTTGAGCACTAAACTGTCAGAAGAACGTGCAGACTACATTCTCAATATTTTACTTCTACAGGATGAGGAAATTTCAATTAATGCGTATGGAAATGAACGATTTAAGTTGAATTTTTCTCCAAAGAGTTGGGATAGAATTGATATCTACTACAGCGTTGAACCTCAAAAAGTGAGGCCACCAGTGATAGTAAATAGACCTATTAGTAAACTTCCAAAAAATCAAGTGAAAACTGAAACTAAGAAGGAGGTAAGTGAGCTTCCAGCCCTAGGAACAGATAATACGCCGTTGGTGTTGCCAATTGAATTTGTTGGTGGAACTGCTGATGTGCGGGAAAGTTCCAAAATTTACATGGAAGAATTACTTACTACATTGAGTAGCAACGAGGATTTAAATGCGCATATCCGTGGTCATGTGTGTTGCGGAAACAAAGTGAGTATTAGTAGAAAAAGAGCACGTGTAGTTTATCATTTTCTAATAGAGAATGGAGTAGATTCAAGCCGGCTCTCCTTCAAAGGTTATGGAAATACGATTCCATTGATTTCCCCTGAACGTTCTGGAAAAGATAGAAGTATGAATCGAAGAGTTGATATCATTTTTGATAAGGGAGGACAAGTTAACCAATTGTCGAACCTATAAGTGGTCATACTAATATGAACACATTTTAGTAATCACGTAACTGGAAAAAGATGGTAGCAATAAAGAGTAAGATAACCGTAAAAAAAGAGTTGAAGGAGCCGCAAGAACTAATTTGTCCTGTTTGCGATGAGCTGAACCATCATTGGAAAGAAGTCTATTGTCAAGAAAATGCGCAACTCGAAAGAGTTGAGAACTCTTATATTAGCTGGTGTATGATAGCGGGTGGTCATGTACTTTATACGTCGAGTGATGTCGGTGAGAAAACCAAAAATTCCTCTCTTTGATTTATAGTTAATTACAATTAATTATCTGACCATTTATCGCTGCAAGTAAATTCTGCAGACTCCCAACAATTCTTCTCCGTGCAATATGCAATGTAGGTATTTATACTAAGTTGATTTCTTCGAATGATAATATGCGATTATTAAAATGACCAACACTCAAGGAGTTTACTGTTTGTAAGTCCATTCAGACGAATTATTCCCAATCATTATTTGTACTTGCAACAAATACCTGAATTAGATTTCCTCTTTGTTTTTGGAAGCGGAAATCCTTATTATTAGGCTATGCACGTACATTTCTCTGTGGAGAAAATGCATAAGAATCCGAACCAAACCACTATTTATGGAAACTTCATCAACTATTCCTTGGCTGTACATTATTTTGGGCGCGCTAGTTTTCGCATCAATAATAGTTCTCGTATTTGTCCGAACAAAATCGACATCCGAATCGGAAGAAGCTCCCTTTTTTTATGATCCATCAAAACCTGGTGAGAAGTATGATGTGGCATTGTACTTGAAAGATAATATAGTGGAGCAGGGAACTGGAGTTGCGTTTTCAGGAGGTGGATCAAGAGCCCTTTCATGTGCGCTTGGTCAAATGCGTGGTTTGAAGCATCTAAATTTATTGGATAAGGTGAAGTATATCTCTGGAGTTTCAGGTGGATCTTGGGCTTCCAGTTTATATACGTACTTGCCAGAATCCATTTCTGACGACGATTTTTTTGGAGCCGTTGTTGAAAACCCCAAGGAGTTAACATTGTTCTATCATGGCGATACAGCAACCGCCTTAGATCGGTTTACACCGAACAATTTAGGGCATGTGCCGACAAGAATTGGAATTGTGAAAATGCTCGAAAAAGCAATTGAACTCTGGAATGCAGGTGTGCCTGAAAATGAACTTTGGGTGACAACTGTAGGCGAGTTGATATTTAAACCATTTGACTTGTTTAACCCAAATAAGCAAAAATACTTTAGTCTTTCTAAGGAATGGATAGAGCAGAAGATTTCACCTTTTAACCCGTCTTTAACAGTGGATCAATTCTATTTACCGCGTGCTGGAAGACCGTACTTAATTGTCAATTTTAATATCATTCCGCAATACGGTGAACCTCAACTTTTACCAATGGAAAGCACGCCTACGAGTGCTGGAATTCTAGAGGAGTTTACTGGACAAGGAGAAGATGGAAACGATATAGGTGGAGGATTTATTGATCCATTTGCCTTTGGTTCTAGAACCCATATTCCAATTGAGAACCAAGAACGGGTGAAAACCAATGTGCCACACTTAAGGTTTTCAGTACATACAATGGCAGGATTGAGTAGTGCTGCCTTTGCTGAAGAATTGGAGGTGCAAAGTTCTTTCCCTTCATTTATTAGGGGGATTGTTCCGCGGAAAGACTACTGGTCAATAATGGACTTGGAAGCACCTGCTTCTAATTATCATTTCGCCGATGGTGGAAATTTGGAAGATACAGGAGTTGCTGCGCTCTTGCGTAGAAAGTTGGAAAGCATAATTGTCTTTGTGAATGGCTCTACACCGCTGGAAATGGAGACCGATAATAATGAAGTGATTGTTGGAGCGCAAATTCCACCTTTATTTGGATTCCAGCCGAAGACGAAAGATCCAGAAACAGGTAAATGGTTACCTTATACTAAGTTTGCCGATGAGCCTTTGCAAAAGAAAGAATATGTAGTTAAAAAGAACTTGCAAGTGTTTAATTACGCTGATTTTGAAGAGTTGATAAAAACATTGTGGAACGGATTTGATGCAGGAGGAACAGCAATGTGCTTGCAGGAAAACATGGAAGTGCTTACCCAAGCTTATTTAGGTGTGAATGCCTATCAGTCAAAGAAAATACTTTGGGTCTACAACAACGAGGTATCCGATTGGTACGATTTGTTAGAAGACGAAATAAAGGCCGCGATTGATACAGGCATTGGCTTCGATAACTTCCCATGGTACAACACCATGACACAGTTAAAACTGAGTACATCTGAGGTGAACCTGTTGGCACATCTCTCATGTTGGAATGTGATCTCTGATTCGACTAGCGGTCATGCTCCTGGCGTTACGAACAAATCTATTTTTGAGGGAATGTTCGATAGGTAGGGAATAAGTACTGGTTGGACTGCGGCTCGGGCTCTTCAAGAAAACATTGGAAATTGCTGGAAATGAAAAAAGCTCCACCTTTCGATGAAGCTTTTTGTGATTCGGCTGGGGTTCGAACCCAGGACCCATACATTAAAAGTGTATTGCTCTACCAGCTGAGCTACCGAATCCTTTCACAATTCACGTGTTGATCGATTTTTCAATCTTTCAATCGCCAAATGCGAGTGCAAATATATGTATACTATTTATTATTGCAATGCTTTGAAATAACTTTTTTCAATTTATTTCTGCCTCAAGAAACAGCTCCTTGATAATTAGACAGGTGGGGAATTTACTTCTATTGTCTGTTCATGTAAAATTGCTTACTTTGTTATACGATGAAACGTGTTATTCTAGTTGGTTTTATGGGATGTGGGAAGAGTACGCTTGGAAAGAAGTTGGCCAAACGTCTGAGCATTCCATTTCTAGATTCAGATGAGGAAATTGAAAAAGGCGTACTTATGTCTGTTGGAGAAATTTTCGGTGCGCACGGAGAATCACGCTTTCGTGAAATAGAAACAGAATTTATTGAAACCTTGTTTGATGAAGGAGATTTTGTGCTTGCAACAGGAGGGGGGATGCCGTGCTTCAATAAGAATATGGAATCCTTGAATAAGCTGGGAACGAGTTTTTACCTCGAACGTTCACCGAAAGAATTGGCTCATCGATTGCGAAATGCAAAAACACAACGTCCGCTCATCAGTGGTCTGTCCGACGAAGACTTGTTGTCGTTTATAGAAGAAAAGTTGAGTGAGCGTGAAGAGGCTTACAAACAAGCCACATTTGTTCTTTCACGCGAAGAACAAACTCCAGAACATATTGAAAGTCTTATTCTTCTTCTTCAGAAGGGGTAGGATCGGTTGGCTCCCCAAAGAATCCAATGCTTCCACCGCTTCGCTCATTCTGCATAAGATAGGCATGAAGTAGCGAACTGACAATAATTACAAGTAAAGCAATTTTGTCGTATGCCGTTGTGTCTTCAACAAAGTAGGTAAAGCTGATATAAAAAATACTCATCCCAATATAAAAAATGAGTCCACCAAGAACGAAGTATATAAAGCGTCGTGACTTGCGGTAGAGCAAAATTAATCCAAAGAAAACTACAGCCCAGCAAATAATAGAAACGGCATGAAATGTTAATAGACGAGAAATAAAATCATCTCCAGTGAAGCCTAATTCACTTCCGCGGCGTTGAATAATTTGTTCAATCGGAATCCCTTTCTGTTGCCAGATAAGATGGCGTGATTGCAAGGTGAAATAACTGATGATGTTCCAAATCATGAAGGTAGTCCATATCACAGAATTCATGTAAAAGGTAATCCGTGTATAGATATCTGGAACGCGTTTCCCGAAAATAAGGTTGCGAACTTTCCTTAGTATAGGAACGGGACTTTGGAATTTGGTGGTCTTGATCTCTTCCTTACCCTCTTCCTGTTCTTCGGAAATTTCCTGAATTTCTTCGTTTTCCTCCTCTTCCATATCAGTCAACGATAACAACGAGGTATTTCGAGATCTTCCAGAATTCAGAAGCATCTTCAATATTGATCCGAGTCCTTGCTCCTTCTACAACCATTGTATATGAAGTCTTTGGGTGATAGGTAATGAAGCGTATATCCGTCCCTTCAACCGTCAACGATTTCTTTTTTGTAGCGTTTATTTCAGTGAAGTACTGATCATTGAAATCATCCTTGAGCGAAGTCTTTTTTCCAATGCCCATGAAACCATTTTTCTTTTCAATGACACCATTTTCCTTCAATTCTTTTTCAGTGCCATACGCATAATGCACAGTATTCATTTCGTCAGTGATCTGATCAATTTGAATCGATTGCTCTTGATACGCATCAAAAAGTGTAGAATACTCTTTGTCCAGATTCTCTAATTCATCCTGCAACATTGAAATTTGCTCATCTTTCCACTGCATATCCTTCATTAAAGACTCTATCATTACCTCAAGCTCTTTAATTTTAAGACCATTTTCCTTCATCTTCGCCTGCATTCTTCTCAGATTGTTGGCATTTTCTTCACGTAAGAAATTGATGTGCTGAATTTCCTCCAAAATCCATTCCTTATCATTTCCAGAAATTTCATCGTTCTCAGATATAGCGCGAATTTCATCCTTTCGAATTCCAATTGCCTCTAGGTTCTCCTTTATTTCATTGAAGAATGCCAATGATTCATTGATAACGGAATCTTTCAAAGCATTGTCAAGTTCAAGTTGACTTACTTGATTCTGAAGGTCAACGAGATCACCTCCCGATGAATTTCCTTCTGTTGGAGTGTTTTCTTGCTTGCAACTTACCAACAAACAAGCGAATAGAGCAATAGTGAGAATTCTAGGCATCTTTTTTGATTTTGATCTATTCGTAAATTTACTTCTAAGTTATGGAATGAACGTAAAATAGAGAGAAAAATATTTTTCCGTTTCTAGAAGTACCGCTTATCATAAGCAAGTGAAATGCAAAGTGCTTTTTTTTAACTTTATGACCTTAAAATAATTCTATGCTAAAATATATCTTCTTTGCGCTGGTTTCAGTGATTGGATTTTCTTCTTACGGACAAAGTATCAAATACAATCTAAAAATGCCCAAACCTCAAAACCATTACTACAATGTGGAGATGGAGCTCGAAGCGTTCAAAGGGAAAACGATTGATATCAAAATGCCTGTTTGGGCGCCCGGTTCTTACCTTGCGAGAGAATTTGCCAAGAATGTGAATTTGGTAAAAGCATTTGATGGAGAAGGAAATGCAGTTGGTGTTAAGAAGATTAATAAGAATACATGGCGCATTTCAAAAGGCAAAGCGAAAAAGATCACTGTTAAATACGAAGTATATGCGTTCGAACTTTCGGTACGGACGAGCTTTTTGGATTTAACGCACGGATTTGTTAGTGGAACAGGAGTTTTTATGTACGTTGATGGTTACAAGGATAATTCAGGGTCTGTGGAGATCTTCCCACATGAGGCATTTAGTGTAATCACTACAGCATTGAAAGAAGCTCCAGACGGAGTAAGTGGAGATGGTTCAAGTACTTATGTGTTTGCCAACTATGATCAGCTCGTTGATTGTCCGATTGAAATTGGTAATCAAGAGGTCTTTACCTTTAAGGCAGCTGGCGTAAAACATAAAGTAGCAATGTATGGTTTTGGCAATTACAAGGTTCATCTTCTGCAGAGCGATATGGCGAGAGTCGTTGAAGCAGCAACAAATGTATTTGGTCAAAATCCGAATAAGGAGTACACATTTATTATTCACAATGTGGTTGATGCACAAGGTGGATTGGAACATGTTAATTCAACTGTACTTAGCGTAAACCGCTGGACGTATCAAGGAGACGATTATCTTGGATTCTTGAAACTCGTTGCACACGAATATTTTCACTTGTGGAATGTTAAACGAATCCGTCCTGTTGAACTTGGTCCATTTAACTACGATGAGGAGAATTACACGTCGCTCTTATGGGTGATGGAAGGGTTTACTTCGTACTATGAAAAAATGATTCTGTTGAGAGCAGGATACTACGATCAGGAAACACTGTTAAAGAAAATGTTTAGCAGTCTTAATTACGTAGAAGGTTCAACTGGAGCAAGAGTTCAGCCTGTAGCTCACGCAAGTTTTGATGCTTGGATTAAGGCTTACCGTCCAAATGAGAATAGTAAAAACACAACGGCGTCTTATTACTCAAGAGGTTCCGTTATCGCGATGATGTTAGACGCCCGAATTATTAAGAAATACAATGGAAAAAAATGCCTGGATGATTTTATGCAATTGGTGTACAATAAGTA
>CAJQJL010000121.1 GCA_905478665.1 uncultured Flavobacteriales bacterium | reverse complement strand
AACATCACTGCTCGCCTCTCAATTTAGTTAAGATTTTTGGTGGACAGGCAGCGATAGCTGGGAACATTATCGTTCGTCAAAGAGGAACTCAGCATCATCCAGGTGTAAATGTGGGGATCGGAAAAGATCATACATTATTTGCATTGAAGGATGGTTTGGTTGAATTCCGTAAAAAGAAAAATAATCGTTCATACGTATCAATAGTTGAATTCGAAACTGCTGAGGCTTAATTGAATGTTAAATAAATTGAGAGGCGAGCAGTGATGTTCGCCTTTTTTTGTACTCAAATAACTAAATTTGCAACTTAAAATTAGAAAGCAATGCTAGAAATTCAGCGCATTAGAAGCGAGAAAGAATTGATTATTGAAGGCTTGAAAAAGCGTCATTTTGATGCGACTTCCATTATTGATGAACTCCTTTCAACAGACGAGAAGTGGAGAATCTACAAGACGGAAATGGAAAATGTTGCTTCGCAAATGAATCAATTCTCGAAGGAGATAGGCATTCTTTTTAAAGAGGGAAAGCAAGCGGAAGCGAACGTGTTGAAAGCGCAAACTGCTGAACTGAAAACCAAAGAAGCGGATTTGAAGGAGCGTGTGGATGCTTTTGATGAGCAGATTACAAATCTGATGTATCAATTGCCAAATGTGCCAAATGAATTGGTGAAGGCTGGGAAAAGTGAAGAGGACAATGAAACGGTCGAAGAGCATGGTTCGGCGCCTGAATTCGGTTTCAAGCCAATGCCGCATTGGGAAATTGCAGATAAATTTAGATTGATTGATTTCGAGCTTGGTGTTAAAATCACTGGAGCTGGATTTCCAATTTATAGAGGAAAGGGTGCAAAGTTGCAACGCGCATTGATTAGTTTCTTCTTGGATGAAGCTTCTGAAGCGGGGTATGAAGAGCATCTTCCACCGCATGTGGTCAATGAAGCTTCGGGATTTGGAACAGGTCAATTGCCAGACAAGGAAGGACAGATGTATTACATTCAAGAGGATGATCTGTACTTGATTCCAACAGCTGAAGTGCCTTTGACAAACATGTATCGAAATGTGCTTTTGCCGAATGAAGATTTTTCAATTAAAATAACGGGCTATACACCTTGTTTCCGTCGAGAGGCTGGATCATATGGGAAAGATGTGCGCGGATTGAACCGTTTGCATCAATTCGACAAAGTGGAAATTGTTCGCGTTGAACATCCATCCAATTCTGAAAAGGCATTGAATGAGATGCTTGATCATGTAAAAGGTCTATTAGAGAAGCTTGGGCTACAATACCGAATTTTGCGTCTGTGTGGAGGTGATACAGGATTTGCTGCGGCAATGACGTATGATTTTGAAGTGTATTCCGCAGCGCAAGAGAAATGGTTGGAGGTTAGTTCTGTTTCAAGATTCGACACTTTCCAATCAACGCGTTTGAAATTGCGTTTTAAGAATGCGGATAAGAAAAGTCAATTGTGTCATACCTTAAATGGTTCTGCATTGGCATTGCCTAGAATTGTTGCTGCATTGTTGGAGAATCATCAAACGGAGGATGGCGTTAACATTCCTGAAGTTCTGCACAAGTACACTGGTTTTAAAACGATTTAAATAGTGAGCTCATTTCCGTGTAACGCCAATTGGTTTTTGCGTTTACACAGTATGAATTCTCTGTTCCTCTTTTTGCTGTTTGAGTTTTTGGGCTTCATTTCCTTTGCGCAAACAGATACGCTTTCTATCTTTTTTGAGGTTGATTCTGATGAGGTTTCGAATGATCAAAAAGCCTTGTTGCAGGAATTGTCAGCAACAGATTTAATAGTTATCGTTGAAGGACATTGTGACACGACTGGCTCTATAGCCTACAATCAGCGACTTGCAGAGCGTAGAGTAAATAGAGTAGCTCATTTGATGGGAAGTACGCCGATAAGTAGATTACAGGCTGTTGGTGAGAAAATTGCAGCGCAATCGAAGAGTTACAAGGCGGAAAAATTCAGGCGGGTTGATGTTGTCTTTTCTAAAATGGAGGAAGAACAGCTGGCTATTGCCGATGCTCCGAGAGTAGTCGAAGAATCACCTGAAGTTTCAAAAATGGTCCAATCTTTTGAGCGTTTTTTAACCGACCCTGAAAAGAAAGATGAGGTAATTCAATTGTCTATTTTATTTCATTCAAATTCGGGAGCATATGTACAGGAGTCTGAAGCAGAGTTGTGGGCGCTGTTTGATTTTTTGCATTACAATCCAGATATTGATATCCATATTCGGGGGCACATTTGTTGTGTGAAATTCATGGATTGGGACGATATTTCAGAGAAACGAGCAAGAACGGTATACGATTTTTTAAAGGATCGTTCAATTGACCCCAGTCGAATGACGTTTGCTGGATACGGAACTTCAATTCCCTTTAAATCGCCAGAAATTACAAAGGAAGATCAAAGACTAAATCGGCGGGTTGATATAGTTTTCTCTAAAACGAAGTAAAGTTATTTTACTCAAGTAAATCTTTTACTTTTATAGTTATGAAGTTCATACTGAGCATATTTATGTTTGCTGGATTGATGTCCTGCTCAGATTTAAGTCGCCCTGATCAACTGGAGCGTCTTGAAGTTTTGAGTGGTTCAATCGACAGTATGGAGGTGTTGATTTCTGAAATTGAACCCGAAGATTTGGATGCAATGATTCAGTCATCTCAGGAGGTCTCGGGAAAATTTGAACAGTTAGGTCTTGATACCATTGATTATAAGTTTGCAATACGGTTAGATCGATTCAAACGAATGGGAACGAGTTGTGCAAAGGTGAAATTCTCTTTTGAGCAGCATAAGTTAGAACTGGAAGAAGAGAGAGCGGCGGTGGATAACCTTGTCACAGATATTAATGCCGGAAATGGTCGTCGAGACAAATACGATGAGTATATTGCATTCGAAGAGGGCAAAGTTGCGGTATTGAGAACTCGTTTGAATGAAATCATGGTCGAATTTAATGGTGCGATTGATACGTATGACGAATTGAGCACTGTCCTTTTGAGTGAGATCAATGAACGCTTTACTCAGAATGAGGTACAGTAATTGTTAGAAATTGGTGAATGAAAAAATTAGTTTTAATTCTTGTTTTGATTTTGGGGCCTTTGATGTCTTCTGGGCAGACAACGGATCAACAATTGGCGCAACATTATTATGGGAAGGGAGAATTTGATAAAGCCTTGATTTATTACGAGCGCTTGTACGAAACAGATCAATCAAAATTCACATTTACACGTTACTTAGAATGTCTAACTGAAACAGGGGATGATAAAACAGCTGAAAAACTGTTAAAGAAATCGGTTAACAGAAATCGTCATGACAGCGAATATTCAATTTTGCTGGCGAAGTTCTGCGAAGAACGTGGTGAAGTAGACAAAGCAAACACAATTTATAATGATCTCATCGAAAGCTTAACTCCTAGTTCGCGCAGTATTATTGCTTTATATAACTTATTCAAGGCTCAGAGCAATCCAGAAATGGCCTATAAAACCTTGGTGAAAGGACGAAAATTATTAAGGAAGTCGTACCCGCTTAATTTTCAATTTGCTGAGTATTATGGGTCTCAAGGAGATACAGAAAAGATGATGGACGAATACCTGGGTATGATTGATTATCATCAGTCATACATGGATGATATCCAGAATATCCTAGCTGCTCAGATCGACTTTTCGGAAGAAGATTCTAAGGAGTATCAGTTGTTAAAAACCGCATTGATAGAGCGAACGCAGAAAAGTCCAGACGACTTGAGTTATGCTCAAATGCTCACATGGTTATTTATTCAACGCCAGAACTTCTCGGCGGCATTGGTGCATATAAAAGCGATGGATAAGCGCTCGAAAGCGAATGGTAGACAGGTATTCGATTTTGGAAATATTTGCGTTGAAAACAAAGCTTTTTCTGTGGCAAGAAAGTCGTTTCGCTATGTGGTTGATTTGGGAGAAGAAAGCAACTATTTCATGCGTGCACAAAATGCATTGTTAAATGTTAGCTTTCTAGAAGTGACCACACGTAGGGATTTCGATCAGAATGAATTGGATGAGATCACAAAAAATTATACGGATGTGCTGGCAATCTATGGTAAGAAGAGGGCAACGTTACCTCTGATATTAGAATTGGCGCATATTCAAGCTTTTTACGCAAACCAAGGACTGAGTGCAATTAAGTTGTTGGAAGAAGCACTTTTGTTCTCTGGGTTGACGGATATGCAAAAGGCTGAAATCAAAATGCAGCTGGCAGACATTCATGTGCTTCATGGAGATGTTTGGGAAGCATCTTTGTTCTATATGCAGGTCGATAAAGATTTTAAATACGAACCAATAGGGCATGAAGCGAAGTTTAAGAACGCGCGTATTTTTTACTATGACGGTGAGTTTGATTTTGCACAGTCGCAATTGGATGTCTTGAAACAATCTACGTCAAAATTGATAGCGAATGATGCATTGAAACTTTCTTTGTTGATCACTGATAATTTTGGACTGGACAGTAATTATGTAGCAATGTCCAATTTCGCGCGAGCTGACTTATTGATTGAGCAGCATCGCTATGATGAAGCCTATAAATTGTTTGATTCAATAATGAAGGAATTCCCAGCTCATAGTTTGGGAGATGAAATTTTGCTAAAGAAAGCATACGCCATGCAATTACGTGGGCAATGGAATGAAGCCATTGAGCAATTGGAGCGATTGATGAAATTACACAAAGCAGATATCCTTGCGGACGATGCATTGTTTCAGTTGGGCGATATCTATCAAAATCATTTAATGAATAATGCGAAAGCAGCCGAGTATTACCGAATTATCTTGTTCGATTATAAAGGTAGTTTGTATTCCGAGGAAGCGCGAAAGCGGTTTAAAGAACTGCGCGAATTTTTGCCAGATGTGGAGGAAGAGCCAACTACTCCTGGTTCTTAACATTTCTTAAGAAATTTATTGTAAGTTATTTGGTCGCAAATCGCTCAAAGCTGAAAATAGTATTCTATGAAAAGTATTCTTTTTGCAACGCTCACATCTTTTGTATTGCTTTCTTGTTCGGCGACGTCGGCTAACGATATTCAAGAAAAATTACCTCCGTCGAATTTAGATTCACTTCAAACGGCATATTTTGCCAGTGGGTGTTTTTGGTGTGTTGAGGCTGTGTTTGAGTCTGTCAATGGAGTGGAGGAAGCGGTCTCTGGTTATTCAGGTGGAGAAGCGAAAAACGCGACGTATTCCAAGGTGAGCTCAGGGAGAACGAAGCATGCTGAGGCGGTAAAAGTGTATTACGATTCTAGTGTAGTGAGTTTTGAGACCTTAGTAGATGTGTTCTTCAATTCGCATGATCCTACAACGTTAAATCAGCAAGGGCCAGATCGGGGAACACAATACCGCTCTATTGCTTTTTATCAAAACAATCACGAGAAGGAAGTGATCAATGGAAAAATTTCATCGCTTTTGAAGGATGGGACCTTCTCGAAGATCACTACACAAGTAGTTGCGTTTGATACGTTTTATAAGGCTGAAGAATATCATCAGGATTATGAGCGGAATAATCCAAACAACGGATACGTGCAAAATGTTTCTCTTCCACGACTGAATGCGTTCAAGAAGAAAATGCCTGAGGTGCTCAAGTAGTTTTGTTCTTCCAAGGATCTTTAGCAGGGAATAGTTGAATTGTGTAAATTCGCGCATGCGATTTCTAATTTTTTGTCTCGTATTTCAAGTGTCCACAATACATAGTCAGACAGTTGGGGTGGTGGAATACGAAGAAGGTGTAGCAAGTGGATATACCGTTTTGAGTCCAATGGGGTTTGATACCACCTATTTGATTGACCCTTGTGGGAATGCTATTAAGAAATGGCCGAGTGTTCACAAAAACGCAATGTTCGCAGCGATAACGACAAAAGGAACGTTAGTAAAATCGGCACTTGATCCAAATACATCTCATTTTGTTGGAGGTGGGGCTTCTGGAATTCTACTGGAGTATGATTGGGATGGAAAACTCATTTGGGAGTATAAAATTTCGGACTCAACTCAACGCTTGCATCATGATTTGGAAGTGTTGCCAAATGGAAATATTCTTGGGGTAGCATGGGAGATAAAAGGCTACAAAGAATGTGTTCAAGCTGGAGGAGATCCTGAGAAAGTACCTAGCGAAGGACTTTGGTTTACTGTGGTTTATGAAATTCAGCCTGTTTATCCTGAATCAGCGAATATAGTTTGGGAATGGCACGCATGGGATCACCTTGTTCAGGATATTGACAAGTCTGTGGATAATTTTGGAACGGTTTCAAGTTCGTTTCGAAGAATGGACATCAATAAGGGAATCAGTAAAGGGAAAGGAAGAAGAAAGGGGAAACAGGATTGGGCACATGTCAACGGTATACACTACAACGAAGCGTTAGACCATATAGCACTCAGTGCACCGAAGTTTAATGAGATTTGGATCATTGATCACTCAACCACTACAAGCGAAGCGGCAAGTTCTAGCGGTGGGAAAAGAGGAAAAGGTGGTGACTTACTTTGGCGTTGGGGAAATCCTGCAAGCTACAACAGTGGAAATTCGAAAGAACAGGAACTCTTTTTTCAACACAATTGTGAATGGGTGGAAGAGGGAACGCGCTTTAAGGATCAAATTTCTGTGTTTAGCAATAGAGATACCGATGATACGATCAAAGTGTCGAAGGTGAAGATCATAGACGCTGCTTTTGATAAGGCGAAAAATGAGTACCCATTGGCAAATGGCAAGTTTCTCCCAAGCGAAGCAAGTTATACCTACCAACTGGCAGATTCGTTAAATTCTCCGCGTATTTCTGGCGTTCAGGTTTTACCGAATGATAATCTTTTGATTTGTTCGGGTTCCAACGGTCACATCATTGAAATAGATCGAGAAGAAAATGTTCGTTGGCAATATGTTGTTCCAATTAGTCAGAAAGGAAGGATTGCAAATCAAGGCGAAATTTTGCCCAAGAAAAAGAGCATATTCACTGTGCACAAGTATCCTTTGGATTATGAAGGGTTTAGGAATCGACTTTTCAATTCCAGTGGGCAGATAGAGCAATCACCACTCCCTTGTAATGGGCCGTTTAAATAGGTCTTAACGAATACTTGGTCTACGAGAGAATCGGAAGAATGGATTTGGATTCTGGAATTTGAGATAGATCTCGGAACCACCTCTTCCTCGCGATGCAACCGTCAAGCCAGAAGTGTTGAGGTCGTACGCATAGCCCAATGAAAATCCTGCCAATTCAATTTCTATACTTGGTGAAATGGCATCTCCAATTCGGTAGTACCCGCCAGCGCTAATGGCAAATCCTTGTACGTTTCCTGTGTACTTCGAACCTTCGTTGATGAGGTAGCGAAACATCATTCCAATATTTATTTCTCTCGCTGGTCCTTGGAAGAATGCAGTAAGTCTTGGTCTCAAGCCAAGTTTAGAATAACCTGAAGCGTAATGCAAATCCGCATGGATCGCAATTCTTGAATAAAGTTTTTCACTCGATCCATAATATGATCTCAATTCGGGACGGGCTAAGTGATGATAGGCAAAACCGACGTGTGCAGTTGTTTTGTTAAACGAAGCAATGTTTGAAGCGGAAGTTCCATATGCCCACATTGCGCCTGCAGAGAAGTCGAAATGACTACTGTTTTCGAACGCATAGTTTTCATTCGTCGGTAAGAAAGGATCGTAGGCTTGTCCGTCGAATTGTGAATCCCATTGGAGATTACCAGGGGCGATGGTTCGTTGCGCCCAGCCACCTGTGAGTCCAATGGAAGCTGTGTTGTTGTCGTTCATGTACAGAATACTGGAAACCGACAAGTTTATTTTCGTAGTTCCAAAATTTGTAGTTCCTGCGACATCTCTATATGCGTTGAGAGCAACTCCCATGTGTGCATTTCTTCCCTTGTTTTTGAAAAGTGCTCCTTCTCCCGTGAATGAGAAGGTATTGTATGGGTTAGAAATTGAACCCCATTGTGTTTTAAAATTTGCGGCGGCTCTGAAAGTACCGTCAAATACTCCCGCTGCCGCAGGGTTTATAACTGTTGGTGCGACATGAAACATTGTAAAATGAACGTCTTGAGCCTTGCCATTGAAGCTCATAAATACCGCAGCGATGATTGCTATTATTCCTCTCATGACTATCGAATTAATGTTACATCTCCCTTCTTCGTTACAGTTGTGCCGTTGTTAAGGCCAGCTTCAACATAGTAAACGAATACCGCAGGGTTCATTTTCTTTCCTCTAAAGTTTCCATCCCAACCATTGTCTAGATCGGTTGATTCAAAGACCTTCTCTCCCCAACGGTCGTAGACGATGAAGTTCAGACTCGTAACTCCCTTGCCACGAACATAGAGGACATCATTGTTGTTATCTCCATTCGGCGAGAAAATATTCGGAACAAAAATCACTGGATCATACAGTACAAAGATGGAGACCATATCCGTTGCAACGCATCCGTTCTCTTCTGTCGTTACGATATACGTAATGGTTTCTTCAGGTGTGGCAGTTGGACTTAAGCAATCACTGCAATCTAACCAGATGTTTGGCGACCAGGAGTAAGTACTTCCTGTACTTGTCGTCAACAAATCGACTGAAGCATCAAGATTGATGGTTGTATCATTGATCGTAGTGATGGACGGTGCAGCTGAGACGATGATTTGAATTGATTGAACATCGCCACATTGCCCGCTAATTGTATACGTGATTGTATTTATTCCTATGTCGGCTTGAGTTGGATCGAAGATGCCTGTGGTTGGATCAACTCCAGTGCCTGACCATGTTCCTCCAGGGTCTGTTGCTATCAATTGAACTGCAGCATCATAATCGCAAAATGGGCCTGCTGCTGTGATTGTTGCATCGCTTTGTTCCAATAGAGAAACGTCAAAAACAAAACTGTCTGGACAAGAGCCATTTGTTGTGTATGTGACACTGAAATTACCAGTTCCGGACGCTGCAATGTCAATTTCTCCTGTCGAAGCATTGATTACTCCACCACCGCTGATTGTGAATGTTCCTCCGCTTGTTCCAGTTATCGTTGGAGTTGGGTTCGGGTCATTCTCACAGAAGCTTGCTGCTGCGTAACTGAATGTTGCATCGTCAGTTGTGTTTACTGTAACATCAATTTGTGCACTAACAATTCCACAGGCTGAGTTTATTTCGTAAGTGTAGGTTCCTGCTGGGTCAACAGCGGGATTGAATACGCCAGTTCCTGAAACCATTGCAGGAGTCCAAATTCCGCCAACGTCAGGGCTTCCGCCAAGTACTGCGAACAGGTCAGAACTTGGATCTGTTGAGCAGAATGAAATGGTACCGTTTGTTCCTGGGTTTGGAAGTAAATCCATCGTGACGTTAGTAACAATGATCGAGTCGCATCCAGCAGCGGATACCAAGTTTGATGTGTATGAAGTGTTTGCGATAATTACCGTTGTCGTTCCATCGGGATAGGTGACAGTGCTGTTTTGGCAAGCATTGATATTTTCATTGATGTTGTAGATGGGATCCATCGTCACATTCGTAACAATTATTGAATCACAACCATTCACTGTTGTTAATGTTGAGGTGTATGATGTGCTTGCTGTAATCACTGCCGTGGATCCATCTGGATATGTCACTGATGAGTTTTCACAAGCACTGATGTTCTGAGATGTATTAGATACTGCGTATAAAGTGACGTTCGTAACAATGATTGAATCGCATCCATTTACTGTTGTCAGGTTAGAAGTATACGAAGTATTTGCAGTTATCACGGCTGTAGTTGCGTCAGGGTAAGTGACTG
>CAJQJL010000120.1 GCA_905478665.1 uncultured Flavobacteriales bacterium | reverse complement strand
TCATCATAGCTCTCAAGGAAAAACTAGGTTTGAAATCAACGATTGATCTGGTTTTATACGCCGAACGAAACAGGTTGTTCTGAAGAATCACTGTTGTTTTCGGGGCAATACCACCGCGGAAGATCGAACGTTAGTGCTGGGACAGTCTGCTAGGGAATAAAAAAAGCTCAACAAAAATGTTGAGCGTTCGTGGTCCCACATGGAGCTGAACTTTGTTTGGATAAGCCTGATATAGTAAGGAATTTGGAAGAATTGGATTATTGGTGGTGAAGCGAGGGCGAAGCTAATGGTTATGAATGGTCTGTAGCTGTTCAAAATCACCGTTGGTGTCATAGGCGTATGAATTGCAATAGTCCTTGGTTTGTGTCATGACAGAACCCGTTACATAAAATGAATGCATGAATTTTAATCGAGACAAAGGGCCGCAATTGTAATGTCGATAATGAGCCTAACGGGTTCGGGAGATGCTATCAGTAAACGTAAAGACTTACGTGAGACAACGGAGTTTTTCTACTTTTTCAACGCCATTTGTATTCGGGTCCGATGCGAAATTTATAGAAGTGCGTTCCCTTCAATTCATTGTAATCTTTCGCAAAACCTTTGGATATTTATCACTCTGACTTGTCACAGTTTTTATAGATGATCCTAATGATTTTGTTCGGGCCAATGTAAATTAATGCTAAAGGATAAGCGTTGTCATAATAGATTTCCTGGTAAAATGGACGTTGCACAACAATCTTTGTATACTCATCCTCCGACGTTAAAAATGGTAAAAAATCCGAATAATTACCAGAATTATTCAAGCGTACAGTCTGAACAGAATCTATACGTACTTTATTTCGCTGTTGAGGAAAATAGACTTCCAAATCTTGTCGCAAATCACCTTTAAAATTGATGAACTGAATCAGCCCGACCGAATCAACTGGAAGGGGATCTGAACATTCATCCCTATTATAGTCAACAACATATGACTGCGCTTGTGAATAGGTGTTGGATAACATTAGCAAACAACAGGAAAAGAGCAATATTTTCATTTATCAAAAATTAGAACATTTTACCATCAATTTCAATGCCAAAAATATCCAAATTCAGATCACAAGTTTATCTGAACTTAGGTACCCCATGAGTTTGCTCATTACCCTCCATATCTCTATCAATATCATTTCCAATTTCTTCCAATTGATTTATACTGATTGTTGGCCATGGATTGTAATTATATGAATACGGAGGGGTTAAGGGATGATCATCATCGCCCCAAATACTACTATTCATAAGGTTGTATTTGACTATATCGGGATCTGCCGGACCACTAAGTACATTGTTCAATTCATCTACATCTACATCTACATCTTCGGCCGTATTGTTATCAGACCATGGGTGCCACAGGCCTCCACCATGCCCGAGCTCGTGCCATACAATATTCCCAATTTGTTCTGTGCTAGCCTGTTTTAGTTCTCCTGTCTCTTTATCAACAACGCGGGTTACCATGATATCAACAAATCCATTACTTTGAGTATTTTGATCTTCGTTTGGAAGTTTCACTGTCTCCCCTCCTTTTTTGTTAACCACGGTCCTTCCTGGGAACCCAGGAAAAATTGATACTTTCTTAATTGTTTGATCAATTAATATCATGTAAAAATCGTTCTCCTTATCAATATCTTCTTCATTTACCAACTCATATTCGAGAACCATGGAATATTGAATTTTCTTATCACTATCGTAATTGTCAAATATTTGTGCTCCGTAAATAACCTGACTTTCCATGACCAAACCAGCTTCTAACATTGTTAACGATGAATTATTCGCAACTTTCAATTTAACTGTATATTGAACATGAAATATCCCAGTGTTGGGGTCATACCTTTTGCTTTGAGAATATTCCAATCCTTCTAATTCAACTCCATCAATCACACGGTTTTCTGAAAATGCATACGGACTATTGTACGGATACTTTGACATCAATGGATCCAATTGAAAAAATCTTCCCAATCGCGAGTCATGCATTCTATACTTGTAATTATAGCTGTTTCCGGGGCCTTTAATTTCAGGATCTCCTTCTTGTCCTTGATAAGCAAATCGATAGCCTTCAGCGCTTGGTCCGTACGTGTTTGAACGTTCAGGCATTGTCATGCCGAATGGATAGTAATCACTCGTCATATAAATAACAGCTTCGTAATAAACCATATCCTGACCTTCAGGCACCAGTACCTTTCCTTGTCCAGAGATTGAAACATTGGAAATCGTAATATTCCCCGCACCAACAGCCGACCACTTCAAGCTTGATTGGCCTCCACTAGCCACAAAAGAATACGTGTAAGCTCCTAGCCCACCCCCAACAGGTATATTTAACTGAGCATAAGGTGCTTGGCACTCATACCCTGCTGCGGAAAATGAAGTAACTGTGGCTCCGAGAACGTCGAAACTGACTGTATAACTTTGCCCAGGTTCGGTTGCAATCATTAACTGTCCAGAGAATGAACTAGCACCGTTTTCGATTGTCAATTCGGCCTCACCATTGGCATCTGCATCCTCCGTAAAATATGTAGTTCCTGGCAGCTCATCAAAGTACCATTCACCAACAGTACCACATGTTCCGGTTTCTTTTATCGCACTAAGATTAACCGCATCATCCATGGCAACAGCTGTCTTTCTGTCACTAATAACAGCATTGACATTTCCTAAGTGATTTGCCAGTTCATATCTCCTATTTCCAACGAGATTAGTACAAATATCAGATGCAATACCTAAAGTAATTCCATTATTATAAACATATTCATTCTGTTTTAACATCCCGATTCTCGACACTCCATAGATATGTTGTTCGGTCAAGACAGCCTGACTATTAGTTGTGCTCATTGTTACATCATATACCCCCATACATTGACCATTCGCATCATACGCATAATATGTATAGTTCCAATTTTCTTCATTGGGATCTGTAATCCCTCCAGATCTTGGTCTCTCAATTTTCAATACACGCATACCCAAAGGATCGTAGACAAATTCTACCTCTGAAGCGTTACTACCAACTATGCCATTATCGCGGATAATCTTCTTTATTTTTTTGTCTCCTCGCCTCCATTCAATGGTTTGAATTCCCTCCGATTCATCGGAAAGAAGTTCTCCGATTTCATCATATATATAATTGTTTGACAACATACCGCCTTTAATATCACCCTCAAGAGATGTTACATCGTCTGCACCATTGTCCTGCACATCTCCTAGTCTGTTACTTTTATTCGCATTCCCTAGATTTGGAAGGTCGTCTAAACCAACGTAATTATACGTAAACATGTCCATAAGCAAGGAATTAGATACCGAAGTTCCGTTCCTCTGTAAGTCAGTTATATTACCATTCCGATCATAACTGTAGTTGTTATAATATTCATCGGTCGCGACCGCTCCACTCCATGAATTTTCACTATTCGTATTATAGAAGGCCGTCATTTCCTTCAATCGATGCAATTGATCATAGGAATAAACAGCTCCAAGCGTTTGCAAACCGTAAATATCTGTCACAGTGTGACGGATATTACCATTGTACAAATTACTTCCTTGATTATCAAAGTCGGTTCCATCATAATAAGCTTCCATAATATTTCCGCTAATAGCTGTGTAATCCTGATCAAAATAACCCAATGTATAGGCCGTAACATCTTTTGCAAACAAGTTATGCACGGACGTATTATTCTCTAGATAACAGACTGCACCGTCAAGACCCATGTCATGATTAATATTGAGTTTTGAACTGTTCACTCCTTTTAACCAGCCGTTGATCGTGTATCCAAAATCATTTCCTTGTACCTTGCTCTGACCTAATTCTATTCGAGCCAGCGGTCCGTAATCATAGTAACGATAATGAGCTTCGCGAGTTTTGTGAACTTCATCCGTAGCAGTAGATACTTCTGTTAATCGATTGAGCTCATCATAGCAATAAGATTGAGTGATTTCGTCCAATTCGCCTTCTTGATATTTTACTTTCGAAACATTTCCGCTAATTAACTCAAATTCATACTGTGTGGACTTTGTGTCCTGCTCAACAGGTAGTAACTGTGGAACATCCTGAATTTGTTCAATTATATTTCCATGCAAATCGTAGGAATAATGCGTTGCCGATTCATATCCAAGATAAGCATTAAACCCTCCTGTAACACCTGTAAAATAATAAACGCTTGCTACTCTTAATCGTAGATTTTTTTGTTGACCACTGGTGAATTTGGCCTCAACCGAGGTCGAAATGGGTTCATCATAATGTGTTCGTGTAATCTCCGTACGAGTACCTCCAAGAACCCAAGAAGTAAAGGCGGTTCCTAAATCGTTCGCTTTAACAATTAATTCCGTCAAAGCTGCTGTTTGTAAGACTTGTCCAACTTGAATTGGTCTACCCTGTGGATCATAAAAAGTATATCCGTATTTATTCTCCAATTGCTGAACAGGATTCTGCGAAGCAACAATTCGGCCATAATGGTCATACCAATATTTCGTATCCCCTTCCTGATCTGGATTCGTGGTTTCAATAAGTTGATTGTATGAATTATATTGATAACTCGTTTCATATTCATGCTCAGGTATTGTAACACCGTTAACTGGAGGGTCTTCATTTAAACGATCTTCATTTATTAGGTCGTTGTCCGCATTGGCAAGGAAGTCTGGTCCTTCTGGCGCAATTGTACGTACCAAATTTCCTCCCTGATCATAATAGAATAAAGTGTATTGATAATAACGATCGGGGCCAACATATTTAAACTCTTCTGTATCAAATGCCAATGCACACTGTGTGTTATATGTCTCCTTGAAATATTGATACTGTGCGTTCACGCTCAATTCAAATACTTCTAATGCATTTTGATACATTTCATCAAGGTAAGGTTGATAACAAAGAGCACCATCACCAGCATTCTCAAAAGGATCATCGCAAAGTACCAATTCAGAAGGGTCACAAATGCACTCGTTGACTTCGAAACAATTACTATAAACTTCAACGAGTCCAGTTTCCATGATTCCGCATGAAACATATTGAACCTCAGCATTGAATGTATTGTTCGGTCCAGGACAATCATAAGTAGTTGGAAAAACATCACTAAAAGAAACAATATCATCAAACCCAAATGTAGCGCCCACAGGAAGTGTAATGTTAAAATCACAGAAACTTCCATCTGGTGCGGTAAATGTGCTCGTCAATACGCCTCCCGCCTCTGCTGCCGAATAAAATTGTCCGATGCCATTCTCATTCAAATCCCCTTGAGCGTAGACAATATTCTCAACCTCAAGGTTAATTGTTCCTACAGTTGTCAATTGCCCGCGGTATGCCAAAAGCTCCAATACTTCATTGAGTTCTTCGGCAAGTGGGTTCAATGTACAATACGGATTGTTAGCATCCGCACCGCAACCATTGATAAAATCAATATAGGTCGAATAATTCAAATGAAAATTCAGCTCATCGTTCAGGTAATTTCCTAGAATTAATTCTGCATTTTGTTCGGTTAAGAAAATTTCCAGATTTTCATGTGTAGTCAACGATACATCGTTAAAGCCAAAGCGTGTATGCAAAGCATCTAGGTAAGGCAGCAAAGTTGTACAATCAATACATCCTTGACTTTCGGGGCAACCAAGATCCGCTGGAATTTCATAGTGAACGTTCACATTCACCGAAACTCCCGGGGCTATACTCCAATTAAAACCAGGAGTCCACGAACCACCATCCAATTCTAATTGTCTATCGCAGTCACACATTAAATAGTCGATGTCCGGAAGGTTAACTCCTGTGTTCAAAGCCAATACCTCTTCGATCGTTGTCACACCCGGGTAGACATTATTTGCTAAGTCCAACTCTGCTTGATAGATTTCATCACAGGCACAAATGTCCAACGGAACCTGAATCTGATCAATTGTTGTTAATATGTTGTCATACGGTGCAGGCTCAGAGATTAACAATTCTGTACATAAAGTGCTTTCCGGATAACCTTCAGCAAGTAAAATTTCTTGTATCGTTGGATCCAAACTGCCTGGCACCGGGGTAGATGTTCCCGCCGGATGCTCTTGATCACAACCACTTATACATAAACTTTCAAACGCAGCCAAAAGCGCAGGCTCGTCAGCAGGATCAATATTACAACCGGAAAGTTGGTCGAGCCACTCTTGGGCATACTCCTGACAAGCTGTTTGGCACTGATTGTTCAACACTGCCGTAGCTACCCCTGTCATTTGTGATTGGTTGTTAACATTGGTAACTGTTGTACCACTTCCATAATTGGTGCTGGTTTGATTAACCTGAGCCAAAATATAAGCATCGCTTGGGAAAATAGGTACTTTATTCGCATAGAGACCTGCTCCTGTTCCAATTTGTGGAAGACCAAGGCAATTAACCGCAGCATAAGCCTGTTCTGCGTCCAAATAGTACTGTTGCTTCAACTGAAGATACACCACTCGGAATTGTGTCCATAGCCTATCCAGGTCGCAAGCTTCATCTCCGGAATTAAGAGCAATAAAAGTAGTATAAGCGTTCTCAATCTCTGCATAAGTCGTGGCATTCGGATTGGTAATGATGGCCATTGTATAGTACCAAATATTTACATTTTGGCCACCAATTTGAATCATTTGATTCAATGCATTGGTCATTGGTACATCTAAATTGTACACATCTCCCCAACCTCCTATATCAAAAAACGGATCCAAAGGACTGGTTACGCAATTGTCAACGATAGAGGTCGAAGGTACAGTTGGAATAAAACCTAATGGAAGAATATACCCAGCGTTGCATGCATCTGTGTAATCATAAGTATCCAACATTGCTTGGTCATATGCATAAGAAGCAGAATTCTGATCACAATACCCTCCAGATTGGACATAACAATATTCAGGGTGGAAGGGAAGTAATTCCTCCGCCCAATCGGGTTGAAAGTTGACGATAAAATCCTCCAAATCTACAGGCACATATGGAAGTCCGTTCAACAAATATGTTCCTGAAGGCCAATTGAGTAATACTGAAGTCGGATCCGAAACCGAATAGCTGCCACCTGCAGAAACATCATAGAAACCGTATTGTCCACCAGGACTCACATCATTCAGCATTAGATCACGACGAATATCGCAGTTCGTCGCGCCTGTCGTTGTCGTTAAAAGTATTGGTGAGCACCCGGCAAAATTTGCATCGAGGTAAGCTTCATTGAAATGCTCACTAACTCCCGGTAAACATTCGGGTGTGGTTTCAAGGTTGTCAATATACAGGCACCAGTAATCATCTATGGCATCTTGATTGACTGTCAATGTTTTTGTAATCGTATATAAACCACGTGGAATGGTTACGGTGAACATTTTTGGGATCTCCGAACTATAATCACCGTTGCAAAGACCATCAAGCGCTCCTCCATCCAATATAATGGTCGAATTCGGAATATTCACGACATCTCCACACTCTTCAACAATAGAAATTGACAAGTCATACACACAATCAAAACACGTCGGATTCACCATACACAATTCTTGATATTGTTGAGGAGTAAATGAATAGGTAAAATCATAATCTTCTGAACTCTCAGGGAAATAACGAGTATAAGTTAATGTAGCTGAAGGTGGAGTACTGGAAATACCTTGCTCCTGGCCGCTTCCTAATAACTCAAATTCATACTCCTGAGGAGTGCTAATATTATCTAAGGAAGTTAAATTCGTAGGGCTTGGTCCTGTCATATAGGTAGCGACAATTCTTCCTCCCATATCTGAATATTGAACATATACCTGCCCATTTTCGTCCACTATTATCATTTTTTGATAGTGCGAAGCATATCCTACTTCTACTCCAAATAAACGATTCAATTCTCCTTGATCAGGGCTCACATACATCATTCTAACCTCTTGTCCTGCACCCATCTTTAAATTATTTCCCGCACTTGCCATTCTATCAATTCTACCAGTAAAATCGTCGCGGTATGTCATTCGTGTGAAAGGAAATTTTTCAGCATCGGGAATATTTGCATTGCCTCCATTCTGATCTGTGTTCTCTGGGGAATAATATTCAGAGGCTCCTGATGTTGTCGACATACCCCGCGAGTCTAAATCACAGATTCCACCTCCAGTGGTAAGGTCAAAAACTTCGACATTATACGGGGTAAATAGCCCGTCATCGGCCAGATTAAAGTTCATAAAATGCTCTGGGTACGTCTGATCTTGAGGGGTAGGTAAATCATTAATGACAGCTCTTCCAAGTTCATC
>CAJQJL010000119.1 GCA_905478665.1 uncultured Flavobacteriales bacterium | reverse complement strand
CATCGATTTTGTGACGAAACTGGACCCTGAGGTATCCATTGCATCGAATGGGCATAGACACGGGCATCCGAGTGCTGAAGTGGCAGAACGACTGATAAGCATTGGTAGCCAATTCTATCAAACCAATATTAATACGGATGAGCGCGCGTATCACCCAGAGGACAAATACCTTGGAGACAACACCTTTTTCGAAGATAAACACGATGAGGACGCTGAAGGTGCCACTGGATCTATTCGCGTTGTGGTGGATACAGATAATTATTACGTGATTATGCCTAGACTCCCACTTACTGAAGGAACTTTTGTGATAGAGCGATAGATTTTGAGTAGATACTGGATATTGGACAGTTAGAACGCTTGCGCTAAAGCTTTCGTCAGGTAAAAGAGTTAGACAATTTTCGCCTGAACCTTCTGGTATTCTAAAAAATTTCTGATTTGGAAAAGGGCATATATTATCTTATCGCTTATAAAGAAAAATCTATGAGCCGAAAGAAAATTGTAGTACTGTAAGTTAAACTCTTCGGTTATATTATTTTATCAATGAATTTGGAACATCATCTAGACAAAGTATAACGCCATTCACCGCATATAGATTTTATCGACCACAAAATCGGATTCATCCGCCGACCTGTTAGAGCAATAAAAACGCATAACACCAATGCCATTAGGACGATCAGCGTAACCTTTCCAATAGGTAATCCAACACTCATCTCTATTCTTTGATATTCTGACATCTTCGCCAAAATGAAAGGTTATGTCATCATAATCACTTCCAATACCGATGCCGTCAGAAGTTTCACCTTTACAGTCCTTAGTAAGTCGAATAGCAGAAAGGTAATACTTCCCTAGTCGCTTCTTTCTGGAAAAGAAAAAAACCTTTCCTTCATCTCTAATTATAACTTTTTTGACAAAATTTCCAGTAGATAAAAACGGAGATGATTCCCAGTATTTGCTGTATTCAGCATCTGGATATTTTTCCTTGCATATTTTAAGTGTAGTTACATCTATTGTCATGTCACCAACCGATTCATAAGGAATAATGGTCTCTGGTTTAGAATCAGAAGAATTCTGAACTAAAGAGGTCAACGAAAACAATAAATACAGTAGTACTCTCATAATTCAAATTAGCTTCAAGATCATTGGGTGTCAAGAAACAGCCACCTCGTTCATGATCAAAGTAATCAGGATTAAAGCGTGTTAAAGACCTCGGACGTCTACTGTTTGACCAAGAACTTACAACTTAACCGTATAATTCATCTTCGTGTAAGCCGCGCCAGGAACTTTGTTGTATTTCACTTGCTTCTTAACTTCAGCGATCACACTGTTGACCAGAACTTCATTGGTGGTGGTTGTTTTAGACTTGTTTAGCTTCGTATCCACCACATTTCCTTGTGCGTCAACAGTTAGAATCAATGCAATTTTTGCAGACGCGGGAGAACGCATTGTTGATGTATTCAACTTTTGAACCACATAGCGCTCTGGTGTAGCTGTAGTTGTTTCACTTCCTGCACTGCTTCCGCTGTTTGATCCGCTGTTGGTCGTTTCATTATTCTGTCCACCTGCTGAAGCACTCGATGACGCTTCATCGTCACTGGTATTTGAGCTGCTTGATGCATTGTTTCCTTCCGATGATTCACCGTTGCTACTACCAGAAGATCCTCCGCTCCAATTTCCTTTATCTTTAATGAACTTGTATTCGCCTTCGAAGCCTTCGCGCATAAATGAACCGTTGATCCATCCTTCACCTTCCAATTGATTCGCCGACACGATCTCCAAAGAAAGCGTTCCTAAATCACCTCCTACTTCGATGTAGACATATCCTTCATCTACGCTGTACTTACCGCTCATTGGTGTGCCATCATAGGTGAAATTGCAAAATTTTGAACGAAAGGTAATGTTTGTAACGACTGGTGCATCTTCTTGTGACTGACCAACTCGTCCGTTGTCTTTCACACGCATAAATTCACCGACTAGTCGTTCAGCATCAACCTCAGTTACTTCAGGTTCAGATTTACAGCTAATGAGTATTAATAACAAGATTAGGGGATATGCGAGTCGTTTCATAGTATTTGTAGTTTGTGTTTTACTTCTTCGAAGCGTGTGTTACGACTAATATACCGATTTTATTTCCACCTACAACCGATGCGCGTAACACGCACTAACCAAAAGGGAGCGTCATTAACTACGACACTGATTGGTATTCATTTAAGAAGAGAACTACTTCCCGGAATATTCAACCCCGTGGAAATTACCGTTAAACAACGCAACACAATCTCTGATTACCAGCAGTCCATTCGTCACCCCACAATCATAAAGTTCTTTGTACTCAGGTCTTGAAATAAATTCGTACAAATCCATCTTTTTATTGTCAAACGGGAGTCGAATTACCACTAAATCAGAAGTCTCGGAAGCTGAAAAGTAATACATAATACCGTACCCATCTGCGCCATATATTTCGAACTGCTCACCTCCGTGTTTTAAGATTCTAAGATGGGCCACTCCGTTTTCATAATAATAGACTTTCCCTTTCGACATGAGCATTCCAAGTTGCGCACCTTTATTCACTTTTGCCGTTCTAAAGAGTTCATCTTTATAGGTAAATCCCCACATGTCAGCACATTTGATCTTGACCTTATCTCCATTGTCAGAAAATGTAATCGTAACGTTATCTCCTGAACCTGACCATTTCAGATAGTCTGTATACATGGTTCCTCCGCCGTTCTCGTATTCAGCTTGAGTGGTATAAACTTGTACTTGCGCGTAGGATGACAATACGCAAAATGATGACAATAGGATGAATAGAAATTTCATGTTTTTTGGTTTTAGTGATTATTAATATTCAGCGATAGAAAGGTAGGTGTTTCAACTGTGCTGGACAACCGTATAAATACCTGTTTTCATGCTTCGTTTCATTTCGTTTCAATCTGGGACTTTATTGTAAGTTGTCTTCACACGTACGTATGGAACATCCCAGCTTTCAAGAGAATCGCCAACAATCTTAGCTCGATAAAGGGTAAACCCGTTGTAGAAATTAGAATAGAACTCCCACTTCAATACTCCTCGTCTTTTTTTATATACGTACGAATCCACAAGCCCAGACCCATATATAGAATGAAGGGAATCATACGCGTCATTCTTCAACAACTCATTCCTTGAACTCATCATCTCAAGCTTGCCATTGTTTCTAAATCTCAAATAGCTATAATATAAATCAGGCGCATCAGGGCTACCATAATCCCTGACACAATAATAGAAACGTGTGGAATCCAATCCTTCAGGATACGACCCAGGTTCAAACTTGCCTACATACTTGGGACCTCTCACTAAATAGATTAGACCTTCACAACTGCTGAGTGATGCAAGAACGAGAAGGACGAGTGCAATTTTCCTCATAATATCACACAAATGTGTCAGAAAGGTAAACATTTTTATTGATAAAAGGAAACAGGTTTCAATGAAAAAGAGCAGCTTCAGATGAATACTGCTCTTTATCGTCATGTTCTTGTATACTCGATTCTAATCGGGCACCTTAATATATGTAGAATTCACACGCCTGTATAGTGCTTGCCATTTTACAATCGAGTCACCTACAACTCTAGCCTTATAAAAGGTAGAGCCATTATAGAAATTAGAATAAAACTCCCACTTTAATACTCCTCGTCTTTTTTTATATACAAACGACGTTGCCGACCCAGGGTAACCATTAACCGAGGTTAATGAATCATACGTATTATTCGTTAATAGTTGATTTTGGGATCCCATTACTTCAAGCCTGCCATTGTTCCTAAATCTCAAATAATAGTAATAGAGATCGGGGGAATCTGGACCGCCATAATCTTTTACCGTATAATAGAACTTTGTTGAATCCAAACCCTCGGGATATGATTCTGGTTTGAACTTACCTTCATACTTGGGACCTCGAATTGCGTAGATGATTCCTCCGCAACTGCTAAGTAATGTAAGAACAAGAACTGCGAACCCAAATTTCCTCATAATTTCACAAAAGTGTGTCAGAAAGGTAGGCATTTTCATTCATGAAAGAAAACAGGTATAAATGAAAAACTGCTCTTTATTACTATGTTCTTGATCCATTTCTAATCGGACATCTTATAATATGTTCTAGTAATCCTTTTATATGGGATTTGCCAAGTCACGATACTATCGGCTTTTATCTCTGCTTTGTACAAATTATAACCATTGTAATAATCGTGAAAAACTTCCCATCTCAAATAACCATTTTTTACTTTAAAGTACTTAGGGTTAGGAGTCAATGTATCCAGTTCAGCACGCGTGAGACGCTTTCCATATGATGCATAGCCATAAAATATTCCGTTTCCATTAAATTTTACGTAACCATAAGCTGGTTCACCATCTCCATCCGCATACGTACGCTCATAATAACTCGTTGAATCTAATGTTTCAGGATACGAGCCAGGCTCAAATTTCCCATCATATTTTGGACCTCTAATCGCATAGATGATTCCTCCGCAACTGCTAAGTAATGTAAGAACAAGAACCGCGAACCCTAATCTCCTCATAATATCACAAAAGTGTGTCAGAAAGATAGGCATTTTCATTCAGTAAGGGAAACAGGTATCAGTGAAAAGAACAGCATCCAGATGGATACTGCTCTTTATCGTCATGTTCTTGTAAACACGTTTCTAGTCTGGCGTCTTATAATAAGTCGAGCTAATTCGCTTATAGGGAACCCGCCATTTTACAATTGAGTCACCCACAATCTCTGCCTTGTATAAGGAAAACCCCTCGTAGAAGCTACTATAAAACTCCCATTTCAAAAGATTTTTTTTCCTCTTATAAACGTATGATCCTCGATAAACGCCATAATCCACATTGCACATTGAATCCAACGCCTTATTCCCTAACAACTCATCTCTGGAACTCATTACTTGGAGTTCACCATTATCCCTAAATCTCAAATATTGGTAATAGAGGTCAGGATTCTCTGGACTACCATAATCCTTAATTCTGTAATAGAAATGTGTTGAATCCAATTCTTTAGGATACGACCCAGACTCAAATTTACCCTCATATTTTGGGCCTCTAATCAAATAGATGAGACCTTCGCAGGAACTTGTCAGAAACAAAATCGAGAATACTATTAAAATGTTTTTCATTTTACTCTTAACTATTATAAACCTCCTCCAACAGTTATACCCGGTTGGAAAATGAGAGATTCTTTGGAACCATTTTCGAATCTACGCAATTGCTGGCCAAAGTAATGATCATGGATGAAATTTTGAAGCCATTGCCCGTTCATTACTCCATTGCCTGTATGTCCAACACCAAAGGAGAAATTACCCGTTGTTAGTTTCAGCATTGTCTGCCCGTTGTTGAACATGTTTTCCGCCGTTCCACACTTGTAATAGCAGTAACCACCAGGGCCATCATAATCTGGGTACACCTCAGACCCTGGAGGGTCCTCCTCAGGCCTCTCCCCCGTAAATCCGTCGTAGGTTAATGACAGATCACTTGTCGCATTGATCTGCAGTTTTACTTCAAACCCACCTGTGAAATACGAGTCATTATTCAAACCAGGGCCTACATACAAATCATTGTAGTTTGTCAAACTGAAATTCCCAAATTTACCACCAAAATATCCACCTAGCTGATTTCTACCTGGCTGCTTCTTGTAATTCGAACTGAGCGTACCAACAAGACCTCCGAAGGTTGAGTTTTGGAAGGAGTTCTGTTGTGAAATTCCCGAGCCCTGATAGTAGTTGTTTATTAGCATAGTGGATCCTAGTCCAGGACTTCCTAATCTAACAGTGACTCCCGCAGAAAAGTTCAAATCTACATTCATTGAGGATTTTCCTGTCGCGCCCTGATTGGTGCCAATGCCACCTGTATATCCTGCTAGTCCAATTCCAAAGTTCCCCAATGCATCTGCATTTCCATTGCCGTTACCTGCTGTCGCGTTGAGGCCCACAAACCAACGTAAATTTGAATTTCCCTTGTTGGCAATGTTGAATTGAAGACCTGCATCTAACCTAAGGTTAAGATCATCATCTGGTTCAAGTCCTTCCAACTCGCGCGTCTTTATCACTTGGTTTCCAGAGAATTGATAAGGCGTCCAATGTGCAAAATCTTTGAACAGAGGATCCATCTTCATAAATCTTCCTATTCTTGGATCGTACATTCTGAATGTATAGAAATATGAATTCCCTTCACCTCTGATCTCATCGTCGGATTCTTGCCCTTGGTAGCCATAGCGGTATTCGTCACTGGAGATCGTTCTGCCGTCCAATTGTACTCCAAACGGAGAGTAATCAGAAATACTCACGATTGCAACGAGGTACTCATCCACAATCAAATCGCTGTTATTATCAACTGGAGTGAGCTCGTTTTTAATAACTGTCAATACATTGCCCTGATGGTTTGTTAGTTCGTAATATTTGAACCCTAATATATTCACTGTATTTCCCACAGGAGCAGCAGCGAACATATCCACTTCTTCAGAATTATTTCCTATTCGAGCAGAGCCATACATCTCACGCTCCACTAAGGTATACGCCGTAGTTCCAGACCCAGGATCAACCTCATGATCATAAATGTTCATGCAATTGCCCTGCGCATCCAATACATAATAGGTACTCTTCTCCAACATTCCTGTTCCGTTATTATATACGTGCTTGGCAATTCTATTGCCATTTCCGTCATAATCGAAGGCAACATTTTTGCTTGAACTTCCTGTTACACGCACAATCTCTTTGATTTTTCCATCCACACGCCATACGATCTCTTCAATGTCTTCTGAAAGATCTTTGATCAGACGCCCTTCTTCATCATAACGATAATTAGAAAAATCGTTAATGTTGCTTTGTGCTTCATCAAAAATATCGTTGAGTATATCTCCGTCCATATCGTCAATATCCGTGGTGTTAATTGCATCATCAATATAATCATTTATGCTATATAAACGATTACTCAACAACTTACCACCAGCAGTTCTACGGTATTTATAACCCATCTGTTCTATTTGATCTCCATTTCTCAAATGTCGCTCTTGTGAAAGGATATTCCCCATTCCATCGTACGTAAACTGATTGAAATACGCATTATTGTATACCGTTGGGTTCCAGTTATTATTGGCATATCCCGTTTCAAAACTCCTTGATCGTATCAGTCGATTCAATTGATCGTATTGATATGCGTTCGCCATAGGCATTGCAGCGTGTGTAATAGGATCAGTTAAGGTTGTTTGCATCGCCTTGATGTTTCCATTGAAAATATTGGTGCTATTTACCTCCAATAAACTTCCTGTCGTTATTCCTGCTGCTGGTGCAAGTGTACTCACGCCAATCGGTTCATAGTCATTGTAGAGCGTTCCGTTGATATTCGCATTGTCATAGTAATGAAGACTAAAGGCCATTACATCATTGGCAAAAGGATCATTCAAGGTTCCGTCCTCACCGTCTTCACCCGGATCGATTGTACCGTCTAGACTTGTCGCGTTAACGCCTTTCAACCATCCTTGCAAATTGTAGACATAATCACTTCCTTGCAAGGCGTCTTCACCTAGCTCAATACGTGACAGGGGACCGTGATCATAATAGTAATAGGTTGCATCATTTTTCCAATCTGCATTGGATGCCAATTCATTTTCCAAAATACCAGGGAACGGTGAACTTGAAACAATCGGTGCATTTGTGTTTGTGTATGCATCCACTATTCTGTTGTCTGCATCGTATTTATACGCATGATACCATTGATCCGTTTCTCCTTCCTGAACACTTATGCGATGGACATTTGAAGAAATCAAATCATAGTGATAATCCATCCGTTTATACTGGTGTGGTGCCAATGTTACGGGATAATCATCCGCCATCTTTTTATTATCCTGAATAAGTGTTTTCACATTTCCATGAATATCGTAATCGTAATGTGATGCATGATCGTAGGTTTGATCATTACCGTCATACACGGACTCATAACTTAAGTGTACCACACGCTTGCGCTGTGTAGAAATATTGGGAGAGAAGCCTGGCACACCCGTAATCGTCGTAACGTCATAGTGGCTCTGTGTAACTTCTCTTCGTGCGCCTCCAATACTTGAAATCCATGCAAGCATATTTGCTTCATCGATTACTTTTGGATTGTAGTAACCAGATACCACCGTTCCAAAAATTCCTAAGAACTGAGGATATCCCGCTAAATTCTCTGCCTTTTCACCAACCTCTACCACACGACCAAGCGCATCGTACAAGGTGTAACTGTACTTGCGTTCCAAACCTACGTTTGGACCGTTGTACTGTCTGGAATTTTGACTTATAACAAGACGTCCAAGTGCATCGTAGAAGAATCGTGCAGAATAACGTGCATTCGGGTCATATACATTCCGTACATAGGGGTGAAATGCAACTACTGGAGGTGTTGTATATTCCCCACCATAAATCGGATTGTTTGGTGAAGAGAAAGCAACTGTATACAAATTCACATTGTTTGCATTGTATGGGTCTGCCAATCCAGTCACTGTCATCGCCTGCCATTCTGTAAAGCTTAAATAACCGTTGACATCTGGAATGGGATCTTTTGTCTTTAGGTAAGTCCCGTTGTTTCCAACAAGAACACCATTGATATTGTCAGTGAATTGAAGCGCATGCAAATCTTCTGTGGTTCCTGTGGGATCTGTAAAAATTAAACTGTTAGCATTTGAATAGTATTCAAACATTCCGCCGTCACCTACAAGTGCATACGCTCCGTTATTGAACACATGAACATCGTTTACAGTATTGGTTGCTGTAACAAGAGAGTTGACACTTGTAATACTTGTTGAATTCACTGCTAATGTTTTTATACCTGCTCCATCTCCAATATATAAAAGGTTTGGATTTGACGAGCCGCTAATTGCACGAACATCGGTAAGTGATGCGCCTAAAGTTGATACATTGGCCGTCAATCCATTCACTTCATACTGATCTCCTTGCCCCAATACCAGCGAGAAATTCGCAGATTGCGTCCAAACCGTTTTATACGTAGTTGTTGGCGCTATCGTAGCATTCGGTACAACGACATGCCAGTCAGTTCCACCATCTTGAGTTGTACGCACAGTAAACTTGTCGGCAAGTACGGTACCGTTGTTCACATTTTCAAAATGAACATCTGAAAGAGCAGGAGTGAAAACCTCTCGCTTCACCAGATAAGCCGCATCCGATTGTTCTTGCACGAGGGCGTCTTGTCCAACGGTATAGAAGTTATTGTTATTTGTAATTGGCGTTACTCCATATAAGTTCCGCGTGCCTTGTGAAAGTACAGCGAAATTCAAGAGCGTAACATCAGGATTGTACAGTACTTTCCCACTGTTACCTACAGCGTATACGCGGTTTCCATCTACTGAAATATCATTCACATTGGCACTACCTAGGAGGGTTATACCCAAACCGCCAAAGCCTGACAACATAGTTGACGACACAAAGTCATTACCGCTAATGCTTCCTTGTTGACTCAAACCGTTCTCACCAACAAGATAGGTAGCACTCGCGTGCTCATCCATTGCAAGAATGGAGTTATTGAATCCAGTATTCAAACGTTCCCATACACCAGCAGAAAGGGCATAAAGCACTCCGTCTTCACCTCCAACCATCTGCGTAGAGATGTTCAAATTATCATCCAACGCAAAGAGAGCTGATGGGTTTGTGAATGTCGTTCTATCGTAGCTATTGGTAACACTCGTACCCGTCAATTCCATCAGGGCAATGTTGTCTCCAACTCCCGCAACAGCGGCATTGTTTACAAGGATCGCATCCAATTGTGCCGTAAAGCCAACAGTTCCAGAGGCTGTATAATTATTAGCACCTAAAGACAAGTCAATAGCTCCAAGCGTATTCGCATTGTCAAAAGCGTATACAATGGATTGATTTCGTCCAATGGCATTCACTGTGGATGTAACAGCCGTATTGTTTGTTACTGTTATTGGTGATGCCGCTGGTCTGTCAAAATCATGTACTGCTCCGTCTGTTCCTAAAAGAACACCGCGAACGTCACTCGTACCATAACGTTCCGCGGCAATATCACTTACGGTTGCGGATCCAATTACTGCTGACGCTGATACTGGCTCCCATGTCGGAGTTGGATCATACGCCGAAGAAGTACTGTAAACATTTCCTAAATCATCTGCAATCACCAGATGGATATTTGGGTTACTCAACGGAACTGTTTGTCGATCTATCCAACCTGCCGTGATGTTCATTGTCGGATTCGAATGATTAACTGGGATCGTTGGTGTTCCTAGCGTAACCGAAGGCACAACAATTTCCATTGCACTCTGATCTCCCACAGCAAAAACTAAAGCGTTGTCTTCTGATTTCGAAAGGTGATTGAAAACACCTGTTGATATCGCTGTCCAGTTCGCACCAGCATTGAAGGTCTGCATCAATGTATTTACACCAGCAATTTCGGCAATTGCGACACCTTGATTTTCATCAAAGAATGAAATTGCAACAAAAGGTGTAGTCAAATCTGTTGGGATCATTTTCCAACGCGAACTTGAGTTCATAACATCTGCATTTTTGTACAGTCGGCCGTCAACTCCTGCAGCATAGGCTCCTGTTACGCTATAAAAATCAATTGCATTAAGGTTTCCTGCGGTAAAGTCATTTTCCTGTGTCCATGTTGTTCCTCCAACTGGCATCGTGTATGTCGAAGCTGTTTCATCCGTAGGATCATTCACTGTAATGAAGAAAGATGTTCCATTCGTTGACACACTGCTAACCGAAGCATTTACGGGTGCTGTAATTCCTGCATTCACAACTGTGAACGTAGGTGTCGCAGCTGTAATGTTATTGGAATAAATGACTGTACTCTCTTCACCAACGATGACCAAGTCGATCACTCCAAGGTTATTTACGAAAGCCACATCATTGAGGTTTTTGATCATCCCAGAACCGCTAGTATTCCAGGTCTCTAGCATATCCCATGTGTTTCCACCATCTTGTGTTCGTACTACGATTCCCTTCTCTCCAATCGCTATTCCGAAGAAGTCGTCAAACATAGCAACCTTTTGAAAATCAGCACCAACTAGATCATTCACCCGCGACCAAGTACTTCCTCCGTCATTGGTTTTATACAAATAGCCACGTCCTGCAACTTCTCCAGCTAAATAACCAATGTTTCCAGTAACCATTTGGATTTTACGTGTGATAAGTTCACTATGCAATCCATTCGGCAAGGATATATCGAAGATCTCCATAGGATCAGTGTCAGGAGATGATTGCGTTATCATCTGATTTAAGCTATTGTATTCATAACGTGTAGGTAAACGATGTCCTGTGAATACAGTCTTCGTATGCGTTAAACGATCATTGGAAATCTGAACCGCCAACGGATCAGTACTACTCGTTATCGGTAATTGTTCAACCCCTTCAGGTGGAATCGTCTTGATTAAATTCCCTGCTTGATCGTAGTAATACAACATGAAATGATACAATTTGTCCATGTAATCATAGGTCATCGTTTCCTCAACGGAAAGGCAATGTGCATCGTATTCTGAAATGATTGCATTACTAACGCTGTCTACATACGTATCGTAGTTATACTGTGCTGCAAACATCGCTTGATTAATTGCCATTTGAACACAGTCATCTTCAATTTCTACTTCTGGTGATAACGTCGGTGTACCTGTCAATTGCTCTGGTGTACATGGAGGCGAGTTATCGCACATTCTCAAGATCTGAACATATACTTGAAATTGTGAAATGTTCTCAAATACGATTGTCTGGTTCAAAATGTTGTTCAGGCGTGCGCAGAACTCGT
>CAJQJL010000118.1 GCA_905478665.1 uncultured Flavobacteriales bacterium | reverse complement strand
GAACTTTTTGAAGAACTCTCTAAATTAAGATCGCTATGAAAAAAGAAGAATTTATAGAAGTTGGTCATTTATGCACTAATCATTCAATTGAAATTTCATTTATAATTGAGTTGGCTGAAATTGATTTAATTGAAATAAAAACAATTGATCAATTTCAATACATCCACCAAAACGAAGTGGCCAATGTGGAAAAAATGATCCGTATGCACCATGATTTGGGCATTAACAAAGAGGGAATTGACATCGTACTTAACCTCTTGAATAAAGTCACTGAATTGGAGGATGAATTGAACGCTACTAAAAATAGACTTCGACTGTATGAAGAGTTTTAAGAAGCCATGAAAAAATTAACAAGACCCCGTAAAAAAGAACTTCGACTTGCCGAGTTGATTGCTATTGCTCTTGGAGGAATGGTTGGTGGAGGAATATTTGCAATATTGGGAATATCCGTGGATCATATTGGTAATGCGACTCCAATTGCCATACTAATTGGTGGTGTATTGGCTTTGTTTGCAGCATACTCGTATGTGAAATTAGCTGGTTTTTATAAGGATGAAGGAGCCACTTATTCATTTTACAAGAAAACATTCCCGAAATATAAGTTCGCATCATCGGCAATTGGTTGGCTCGTTGCCTTTGGGTATATCAGTACATTATCACTTTATGCCTATACTTTCGCTTCTTATTTGGTCAGTGTGTTACCCGTTGAAAATTCTTCTTGGCTGAATAAATCTGTCGCCATGGGGATCATTTTACTGTTTGCTCTGGTCAATATTTTCAGTGTAAAAGGAATGGGAAGAATTGAAGATCTCATGGTTTATACCAAACTGATTGTTCTTTTATTTATTTCAGGATTATTGGCAGGAAAAGGAAGTATTGAAAATATGCAACCTCTTTTTGAGAGTCAAACCACGCTTTCCAGTATTGTTATTATTGCCTCGTTGACTTTTGTCGCTTATGAAGGTTTTCAATTGGTCATTCATGCCTACAATGAAATGGATAATCCAAAAAAGAACATTCCACGAGCTATTTACTCATCCATACTATTGGCGACATTGCTTTATGTTATTCTATCTGTCGGCGCTCTTGCATCGATTCCAAAAGAGGTAATAATTCAAGATCAAGAATACGCTCTTGCAGCGGGTGCGGAAGTGATTTTAGGAAAGTTGGGATTGTTTTTGGTAATCTTCGGTGCTCTTTTAGCAACATCAAGTGCGATCAGCGGAACTCTGTTTGGTGCATCCAGACTGATGGCTAGAATTGCTGATGATGGTTACTTCCCAAAGGTTCTTACAAAACGCATAAAATCGTTTATACCGAAGAATGCAATTATCGTTATGTGCTTAACATCTTTTGTGTTAATCCTTTCTGGAGGATTACAAATGCTCTTAGAGTTTGGAAGTGTAACGTTTATTATTGTTTCTTTCTTAATGGCATATGCCAACTTTGTTAAACGCAAGGAAACAAAGAGCTACACACTTTTCACACTAATCGCTATGGGTGGTCTATTGATCGCAGGAATTTCAATTTTCTGGTTTGAATATCACGAGAATAAAATGCAATTAGTTGTCATTCTAGGGATCTATTTACTATTAATAATTGCTTCGTTTATCTATTCTAGAAAGGCTATTGGACAAGAATCTTAATTATGAAAAAAGAGAACTCCTTTTGCGACTTAGGAAGCGTTAAGCTTATCGCAGGAGCACTACCATCAGTAAAGTACTCATCATCATATACAAATGTGTAGTTGCGTCGATCATCTTCATTCAGAAGACCAGCAAGCTTCCCATTCTGATATACTTCTGCAGTTCTCATTTAGTCTATTTCTTAATTTGCAAGATGAGCTCCATACCCAAAACATCAACGATGGCACTCACTACTTCAATACTAGGGTTTATCTTCCCCTTCTCAATTCTTATAACCGTATTAATGTTTACTCCTGCAAGATCTGCAAGATCTTCCTGAGTAATTCCTAAGGTCTTTCGCCTTGCCCGTATGCTATTTCCAAGTTCCGAAATCAACATTATACTGTTGTTTTGATGTAAATATATGTGTTTTCATCGAATAATCACACTAAATAAACATTAAACTGTGTATTTGATGTTGATAGCGTGTGTTTTGGTTGAATAACAGGTCAAATAAACACTGTACTGTTGTTATGGCGTAAATAAATGTGTTTTTATAGGGTAATCATACTAAATAAACATTAAACTGTTTATTTATCTCTGGATAAATGGAGGGTTCTGTCGCATTAATTTTCTCTCTATTTAAATTTACATGTTTTAAACCTAGATTCAAGCCGCTAGTGACAGAAATGTCTTAAACGATGAAGCCTTAGAATTCATGATTTGATTCTTCATAATGACATTGACGATCTCTATTCCTGCCAAGGTTCGTTGGGCGGATTCGAATTCTTTGAAGCCAGTGTCTATCGATATTCGCCTCTTGATATTTCGATGGTCTTGTTCTACAATATTATTCAGATACTTACATTGCCTGACTTCGATCTTTTTATTCCTCAAACTTCTCTTATTTACAACACAAAGCGCAGATTTGTTTGAACCACTCTTGTCAATATTGACTACCCGTGGACCTCCATTATTCCCAATGGCCTTATTGAGGAACTTCTGAGCTGACATTTTCTGTCTACGCTTCGTTAGAAGAAAATCAACGGTGTTCCTTCTTTATCTACAGCTCGGTATAAGTATCGATCCTTACCTGCAACTTTCACATAAGTCTCATCCATTCTCCAGCTATTACCTACTTGATACTTCCTTTTGTGCATGTTCCGTTCTATCTCGGGTGAGAATTTAAAAACCCAACGTTGAATTGTAGAATGATCAACTTTTACTCCTCTAATTTCTAGCAATTCTTCTACATCTCTATAACTTAAAGTGAATCTGAGTTTAAAATAAACTGCTTGGAGGATTATTGCTTTTGGATAACGGTGATGTTTGAACATAAAGAGTCTATTTGAGATTCTAAATGTATTCTTTTCTAACTTAGACATGATTAATGCGACAGAACCCACTTTTTACCGTTTACCTGAATTTTGACGGTAAAAGTTGTGTTATTACATATTGCAATATGTAATAAGTATATGCGAAAGCATATAATGCCTCTTCACTAGATAAAAATATATGCAATAACATATAATTTACTATATTTACTCAATATTATATCTAAAAGCATATAATGAAGAGGATAGCAGAATTTGTAAAAGAGCGTAGAAAAGAAGTGAATCTTACTCAGGAGGAGTTCGCAGAGAGAGCTGGTGTTGCACTAACTGTGATCCGAAAAATAGAGCAAGGTAAGACCAATCTAAACATGGATAAAGTAAACCTGGTTCTAAGAATGTTTGGACATGAATTAGTAGCTGCTAATAGCAAAGAACTAATGGATAACGACGACTGATTATGAGAAAAGCAGAAATCTATTATCAGGAGCATCTTGCTGGCATTTTAACCGAAACGGATGAAGGTGAATACGTGTTTCAATACGATGATCAGTACGTGAAAAATCATCCAGACGACTTCATCACTTTTTCGATGCCTGTTTCCAGAATGCCGTTTCGTGAGAAGCGCCTATTTCCATTCTTTGAAGGACTGATCCCTGAAGGGTGGTTATTGGATATCGCTTCTAAAAGCTGGAAGATTAACCGTACGATCGAATGGGATTGTTATTGGCTTGTTGTCGCAACTGTATAGGGGCGGTTAGTGTTGTACCAATAAATCAGGAAGATGAAGCATAATTGTCTGTACTGTTACAAGCCGCTTGATGGAGAAAAGGACTTTCACGAAAAGTGTAGTAAGAAGTTCTTTGGAACTAAGGAGGCTCCTGTATTAACTCATACCATTGGTGAAATGGGAGCGCTAGCAAAAAACGTTGTTGAGCGAAGCGTAGCCGTACCAGGTGTACAGGCTAAATTATCAATGTCGGTGATCAAGGATGCTTCGGAGAGTTCTGAAAATAGACTAACTGTAGTAGGTGCATTGGGTGGTAATTACATCTTTAAACCACCGTCAGAGCATTTTCCAGAAATGCCTGAGAATGAACATGTAACCATGCGAATCGCTGAGGTATTCGGAATCAACGTAGTTGAATCAAGTCTGATCCGATTGAAGTCAGGAGAGCTCTCGTATATCACTAAGCGCATCGACCGAACGAAGAAAGGAGAGAAAATACACATGATCGATATGTTTCAAATAACCGAAGCATTCGACAAGTACAAAAGCTCCATGGAGAAGGTTGGGAAGGCTCTCAATGAGCATTCTGATAATACCCTATTGGACCAATTGTTTTTCTTTGAGCTCACTATTTTCAGTTACCTGACTGGTAACAATGATATGCACCTGAAGAACTTCTCAATGATTCGTACGACATCAGGTTGGACCTTGTCACCTGCATACGATTTGCTCAATGTGAAAATCTTGAACCCGGACGATAACGAAGAGCTTGCATTAACATTAGGTGGCAAAAAGCGAAAGTTAACACGCGCCTATTTTGAGCGTTTTGGTGAAGGATTAGGATTAACACCAAAGCAAGTAGCAGGAGTATTCAAGCGATTCGAGAAGCATAAACCAAAGGCTATTGAATGGGTAAATAACTCCTTCCTATCAGAAGAGATGAAAACGGAGTACACCGCCCTTTTAAACGAGCGATACGATAAGCTGTATTAGAAAGGGCTTTGCCACCATATTGGATACGATCAGACTCAATTACGATGGAATCGTCAACTATTTTGAGAACAGGAGTACGAACGCTGCCGCTGAATCATTTAATGCGAAAATCAAAGCCTTCCGATCTCACAAAACCATCACCCACAAAAAAAGGAGACCATAAATGATCTCC
>CAJQJL010000117.1 GCA_905478665.1 uncultured Flavobacteriales bacterium | reverse complement strand
CAAAGCGTTCAAAAATGTAGCGTGTTACATCATCGCGGTCGCGCCATGAAAAATCAATGTCAAAATCGGGAGGGTTTGTTCGGTATAAGTTGATGAAACGTTCGAAGTAAAGATCAAGTTCAATGGGATCTACATCTGTAATGCGAAGGAGGTATGCAACAATACTATTGGCGCCACTTCCTCTCCCAACATAGAAATAACCTTTCGAGCGTGCGTACTCGACAATGTCCCAATTCATAAGGAAATAAGAAACAAAACCCATGCGTTTAATAGTGACCAACTCCTTTGCAATACGGCCTTCAATTTCTTCTGTTAGATTGGGGTAACGGTATTGCACACCTTCTTTGCAGAGTTTCTTCAGGAGCGTCATATCTTTCTCATCGTCTCCCGTGTATGTTTTTTGATTTTGATGTTCGGCCTCTGGAGAAAAATCAAAGGTAATTGAGCAGGAGCTCAATATTTTCTCTGTGTTTTCAATCACCGTTGGAAATGAAGTATAAAGAAGCTGGATTTCTTCTTGTGAAAGCATGGTGTGCTTCGGAGATGCTTGTTCTGTTTCAGGTAGTTTGCTCAACAGTGTGTTGTTGTCAATTGCTCTTAAGAGGCGATGTGTATTGAAGTCTTTTTTGTCTCTGAAACTCACCGATTGCAAAATTACCCCACGATCTACATTGATTTTCTTCAAGCGAATGAATTCTAAATCTTCAGGTGAAATTCCAATAAATTCGTTGGTGCGAAGTTGAATTTGCTTCTTCCGTTGAAAAGGGTAGATTACAATAACATCCTCCATGGAAGGGGCTTGTTCAGGGACTTCTATTGAGAGGTGAAGAACCTTCGTTAAGTATCGGTTGATATTTTCGAATCCAACATTGTTTTTCGCGAGTAGAATGAATTGTTGTTGTACACCATTTCTGAAGTCGACCCCAACAACAGGTTGAATATCATATTTGGGTGCTTCACGTATGAATTCAATACATGCTGATGTTGTGTTAATGTCCGTCAATGCAATGCGAGATAGATCATTCTTCTTTGCAAGTTCCAGTAATGAAGTAGGTGAGCATACCCCATACCGCAAACTGTAATAAGTGTGCGTATTCAAATACATAAAATGAAATTTTGATGAGGTTGAATCGTAAAAGTATTAAATATTAATCAATAAATGATTAGAAAGTAATCAATAAAATTATATCCTCCCCCTGTGTCCCCCTCCAAAGGGGGGAACGTAACCAAATCTATAATCAATTGTAAAGTTCAAAACCCATGAACAACAATGATCCTGTTAAACATGAATCCAAGAATAATTCCCCCTTTGGAGGGGGACACAGGGGGAGGATTTATCAATTACTAAAACATTCTAGTGTTCCTCTTCTACAAAAAACCGATCTGATCCATCAAAATGCGGAGATTGAATGGAAAGAACCTTGAGTGGTTCATCGGATAGAATCTGAGTTACAGAATGTACGGTGCCCATTGGAATGTTGAGGTAATCTCCTTGTTTGATCATAAATAAGTCATCCCCTATTGTCATCATGGCTTCACCTTCCAATACAACAATATTTTCTGTGTGTTCGGCATGGTAATGAGCCTTTACTCCCTTCTTTATCCAAATAATGAAACTGCTTTGCAAGGAGTCTTCTGCAATTTTCAGGACTTGAATATTTTCGAACTCCTCTGTAGGTTGGTATTTTTCTAGTTGCTCAAATTTCTGAGCATAAAGGTTCATCGTTAGGAAAACAGCCAAAATAGTAAGTACTTGCTTCATCATATCTAAAAATAGAATTTTATTTCTATGTTTTTACTTTAAACTCGAAGTGTCAGGTAAAAGGAATGTGCATCAAATTTAGGAATCCTCTATTTTCGAATGAAAAGAAAAAATGATTGTAAGGTAATGCCTTGTATGTCGTACCAAGCTACTTCTATATGAAAAAAGTAAAAATGAAACAGATCTTTATCATCCTTCTTTCCTTGACTCCTTTTGTTGGTAGTGCCCAAGATTCGAAACCTTTTTTTGATGAAGCAGATGCCCTATTTAGCAGCTATTGCAATGATGGCCGTGTAGACTATTCAGCGATTAATAGTGACCCAGCGGCATTGAACGGACTTATAGATCAGTTGGCAAAGAATGAGATTCCAGCGGGAGAAGAGAAGGCTTACCTCATTAATGCATACAATTTATTTGTCATTCAAAAAGTAGTGAAGAACTATCCAATCACTTCCCCAATGGATGTTGATGGGTTCTTTATGAAGAAAGATGCGCTTCTGAATGGCGAAAAAATTTCATTAAATCATCTGGAGAATGAAGTGTTGCGAAAAAAATATTCCGATCCGCGTTTACATTTTGTAGTCGTTTGTGGAGCTGTCGGTTGCCCACCGATTGTCAATTTTGCCTATCGACCTGAGAAGTTGGAAGAACAATTGGAACAACAAACGAATTTGGCGCTTAACAATGCGTCCTTTGTTTACCAAAACGATGAAGAGAAGGCGGTGTATGTGTCCAAGATTTTCGAATGGTATGCAGAAGATTTCGGGAAGAATGGAAACGACATCATTAAGTATTTGAATAAGCATCGCATTGTAAAATTCAACGAGGAGTACAAAGTGAAGTTTTATCCTTACGATTGGAATCTGAACAAACCGCATTTAGACGTTTTACCACCTACACTAGGTGTGATAAGCGACCCTCTTCCTTCAGGACTCAATCTTCAACTTTTCACGGCCGGCAGCCTGTTAGGTATGGGAAAAATGGATTTCACCCTCTTCAATACACTATACACGCAGAACAAAGATAATTGGCAAGGAGTTGATTATTCTGGATATCGCTCGACGTTTGTTACACACCTTTTTCAATGGACAATAGGAGTGAGTAAAAATAAACGACTGAATGTTGGGTTGGACTTAAATTTCCGCTCTTCTGGTTATTCTTCAGATTCGACATTTTCGGGAGTCAGTAATGCCTTTTTGTACACCAATACAGATTCTAGTCGAGTAGGGTTGACATCCGTTGGTTTACGATTGAAGGTGCAGCCATTCAAAGCCGTTGCCGATTTTTCCATTCAGAGCACAATTTCGCTTCCAACAATTAAGCATCCAGAAGGGTTTTCTGATTCAGACCCTGCAACGCAAAATCTATACTGGGCAGATTGGGATAGAATTACTTGGTGGAATCAACTGTTCTATTCGAAAAATTTCAGCAAATTTCAACTCTTCACGGAATTTGACCTACTTTTTCGTTTTAAAAGAAACAAGAGCCAGATCGGAATGCTTGATCTACCGGCAAGTGTTTTTTTGAGTTACTTCCCAACGCGAAAGATTACCATTTATGCAATGACTCAGCATGTGCATCGCTTCACAAATGATATCGCACCACAAGATCCAACTGTGACGGATTGGGTCATTCCTGCCAACTACACAGCGTCTGGGTTAGGATTTAAATATCAGGTATTACCGAATTTGAATCTCGAACTTTTGTACACCAATTTTTGGCGCGGACAAAATTCTGGACTGGGAAATACCTTTAACCTAGGGATTAAATTTTTAACGCGCTAGTGAAACAACTTCTCCTTGTAGCTTTCTTACTTTTCTGTGCAAGCAACCTTTATGCACAACAAATTGATTCAATCCAATTTGAAGGATTGACACGCACAAAAGAGAGTTACTTACGGAAAATCATTTTATGCGAAGCAGGTCAAACACTCGACTCACTTCAATTGGAAAAGGATGTCTTTCTTCTCAGGAACCTCAATCTGTTTTTCAATGTTGATGTACGAACGGAAAAGAATCTCAATGAAGGAGTTAATGTAGTCTTCACCATTCAAGAAGCCAAATATCTCTATCCAGTTATCTGGATGTCTGGATTCAAAGATCAATTGAAATTGATTCTCGGGTTTAACCATATTAATTTTTTGGGAAGGGCACAATCCATCGGAGCGACCTATCAGTATTACGATAGACATTCCTTGTATGTGTTTTGGAAAGCTAATCGACATGGTAACTCGCGAACAGGACATGAAATTGCATTGCAGAAATACTCAACCATTGAGCCGCTGTACTTCGATGATACGATGAGTTATTTCAACTTTGATAATTATTCAGTATTGACTGGAGGACATTTATGGCTTGGGCGCTATCTAAACGCTGGCTTGGGTCTCAAGTATATGTATGAGGAGTATGAGCAACGTGATGAAGCTTTTGATGTTGGGGGAAAGGGTTTCAGCTTTAACAAGTACCAGGTACATACAAGTTTGAATTACAATAAGGTTGAGTACATCTATGAAAAAATGGATGGCTTGCAAGGTGGAATCTACGGTGAATATATACACACGGAGGGTTTTCCAGAGGCTAGTTTTCTAAAATTTATGGGACGAGCATCTTGGTTCAAAACGGTAAAAAAGCGAGGAAATATAGCTTTACGTGGACAGTTTGGAGTGGCGACAAACAATGAAAGTCCATTTTCTCCATTCGTACTTGATGGAATCTTGAACGTGCGTGGAATCGGGAACCGCATCGAACGTGGAACCGCAGAATTGATTTTTAATGCAGAATACCGACATACCTTTTGGGAGCATCGCGTTTTTGCTTTGCAGGGAGCTGTTTTCGCGGACTATGGAACACTACGTGAACCTGGAAAAAACCTCGGTACATTTTTCAATGGGCCACAACACATTTATACGGGAGGTGGAATTCGCTTCAACCTCAAAGTATGGTACAAGACCTGTATTCGCGTCGATTATTCTGTTAACCCCGCGGATCCAACATCTCATGGGATCAGTTTCGGCTTTGGACAGTTCTTTTAAGTCTTCAATGCTAAAAATGGTGTAAATTCGTGATGCTATTTAATACTACACTACCATGTCCAAAGTCTCACTACTATTTAAAACTTATCACATGAGGGCTATCCTTGTTTTGTTCGCGTTATTACCGCTTGCAGCCATCTCACAATCCTACACATCCTACTTTACAGGAAGTGCAACAGATGTCGTTACTTCACCTCAAGGTGGCATTTGCCTCATGGGTGGTGCAACGGAGCACGATGAAGCCATGAAGTGGTTTTTACAACGTGCAAATGGTGGGGACATTCTCGTGTTGAGAGCAAGTGGATCAAACGGCTACAACGATTATCTGTATTCTCAATTGGGAGTTTCAGTGAACTCTGTGGAAACCATAGTCTTCAACAATGCCAGTGCTTCTGACGATAGTTATGTTCAGCAGAAAATTGAAGCTGCCGAGGCTATTTGGTTTGCTGGAGGAGATCAATGGGACTACGTTTCGTATTGGAGAAATACCCCCGTGGACAGTTTGATCAATTTAGGTTTGGAGCAACGAAATATCGTTATCGGTGGAACAAGCGCTGGAATGGCTATCCAAGGAGGGATTTATTTTTCTGCGGAGAATGGGACGGTCACTTCATCAGCAGCTTTGAATAATCCGTATGATTTTCGTGTGACAGCAGACTCCACGTCCTTTTTGAAAAATACTATTTTGAGTGATGTGATTACGGATACGCACTATGACAATCCAGATCGTAAGGGGAGACATGCCGTTTTTTTAGCGCGGATTAATACCGATTACGGAATCGTAGGTAAAGGAATCGCCTGTGACGAATACACAGCTGTATGCATCGATGAAAATGGCTTAGCTAGTGCTTATGGCGAATGGCCAACGTACGATGAAAATGTTTACTTCATTCAGCCCAATTGTGAGTTACAAGATTTTAGTCCAGAAGATTGTTCGGCTGGAAACCCCTTGGAATGGAATCACAATGGTGATGCGTTGAAGGTATATCACATCAAAGCAACAATGAACGGGGAGAATACCTTCGATTTGTCTGATTGGACAACGGGTGTAGGTGGAACGTGGAAAAATTGGCGTGTTACCAATGGGATTTTGCAAGAGATTGTTGGCGATTCACTTTCGTGTTCATCGGTAGGGCTAGCAGAATCAGAAAAAGGATTGTTTCGTGTTTATCCAAATCCAGTTTCAGAATTCTTGAATATTGATGGCTTACACGCTCTTGAAGGTCTGAAGTCAGCGCATTTATTCGATGTTTCAGGAAAGCATATTGGTGAAATGGATGTGCAATCAAATCAAGCAAAATTCGACATGCAAAACCTCTCAGAAGGAATGTATACCCTTTCCATTGTGAGCGATCAAGAAGTTCGTAATTATCTTATTGTCAAACATTAGAAGCTTTCAAAAAATCAATGATTTGGCGCATGTTGTTTGGTGTGCTTGCGCAAAAAAACAAAATTATTCGGAGTATTAAGCCCTGTTAATACTCGACTAAAACGTTTAGTAACAGGGTTTCGTGTCACTCTCAAAAAAGAATGAATTATTTTTCAAATGTTGAATAAATATTCGACCTTTGTGAGCTAATTAACAGAATATTAAGACATGAAAAAAACATTACTATTTATGTGCTTCGCACTAATCTCAGCGATGAGTGTGGCACAAACAATTTCAACATATCCTTATTTGGAGGATTTTGAAGCAGAAGCGGTCTGTCCAACAGGATGTGGGGCTGTCTGTAACACATTAATTGATTGGAATAATCCTACAACGGATGACCTTGATTGGTTGGTTGATCCTAACGGAACAAGTTCTTCTGGTACAGGGCCAACGGCGAACAACGGAGCTGATCATACACTTTGGCCTGTCGCAGGAGGAAACTACGTTTATGTAGAGACTTCTTGTTCTGGAACGGGATATTCAAACAAGTTGGCTCTTCTTGAGAGCCCATGGTTTAATTTTACAGCATACCCACAGATGAATTTATCATTTTGGTACCACGCTTTTGGTACCACTCAAGGGGTGTTAAATGTTGAAGCAAGAATTGGAACAGTTGGTCCTCTTGCTACTTGGACAAACGTTGCTGGACCAATTCAAGATAACTTGGATGCATGGCAAGAATGGTCTGGGTGTTTACCTGGAGGAGTTGATTCGGTTCAATTTCGTTTTGCATATGTATCAGGAACTAGCTTTGGAGGAGATATTGCTTTAGATGATATTAGTGTTGCTCCAGTTCCACCAGTAGAAGTTGGTGTAACTGCAATTGTAGGAGCTAGTGGTTGTGGTCTTTCGGCTACAAACCCAGTAACAATTACTGTGTGTAATTTTGGAGATACTTTGGCTCCTGGTACTGTTATTCCAGTGGCTTTCTCACTTGATGGTGCTGCTGCAGTTACTGAAAACTTCACGCTTCCAACTGGATTGGCAAGTGTTTGTAACGGTGGTGGATGTTTAGATTATACATTTACTGCGACTGTTGATCTTTCAGCTCCTGGTACATATAACCTACAAGCTTGGACGGATGATCCTACGGATCCAATAGCTGCCAATGATTCATCATCAATTGTTTCAAATAACATTCCTTTCGGAGGTGCGATACCTTACTTTGAGAATTTTGAAGCTGGTCAAGGTGGTTGGTCAATTGACAATGGTACCAATGGTACATTTGCATTTGGTACTCCAGCGAAAATTGATATTCAAGGAGCAGCATCAGGAGATAGCTGTTTTGTAAATGGTGGTTTGACTGGAACTTACGTCGCGAATGAAGTGAGTTCAGTAACTTCTCCGTGTATTGATATTTCAAGTGCAAACGGATCTGAGGTTGTAACTGCTAAAGTTTGGTGGTCATCTGAAAACTCTTGGGATGGAGCGAACTTATTTGCATCTGTAGATGGTGGTGCTTCATGGTCTCAAGCAGGAAACTTCGGAGACCCAAATAACTGGTACAATGACAATTCAATCAACGGTGCACCACAAGGTTCACAAGAAGGATGGACAGGTGATGGTGGTACTGGATCTAATGGTTGGGTATGTGCTACTCACTCACTCGATTCAGCGATGATGGTGGATAATTCATCAATCATGTTCCGTGTTGGATTTGGATCTGATGGATCTGTTCAACGTGAAGGTTTTGCCTTTGATGATTTTGCAGTTGGATACCCAATTACATATTCAATGGTTCCTGATTCGATTCTTGCTTGCGATACAATGGCAATGGTTGATTTCGGTGCAGGATATGATTGGTATTCATATTCGAATAATGCAAACGGATATAACGGAACTATTTCAGGACAAACGGCAATGCTTTCATCTACAAACAATAATGATGTAATTATTTATGCTTCTGATAGTTTGGGTATGTGTGCATCCGACTCACTGTATTTGGACGTGAAGGACTTTGTAGTCCCCAACTTAACGGATG
>CAJQJL010000116.1 GCA_905478665.1 uncultured Flavobacteriales bacterium | reverse complement strand
ACATCAGCCAACGACCCAGCATCTGCAACTGGATTAGTTACATCCGTGAGAATCACATCTTGTGTCTGTGTAGAGACATTTCCATTTCCATCATCATACGACCACGTAATTGTTGTCGTTCCTTGTGCTGTAATTGGGAAAGTAGTCACAGTCGTAGCTGTTATTGTTCCAGGCACACAGTTATCCGTTCCTGTTGGAGCAGGCACTGAAGCCACAGAGCACTCACCTGTTACAGCCGTAAGCGTTGGAACATCAGGAGTTGGAGCCGTAGCATCACCAACAATCACATCTTGCATTTGTGTTACGATATTTCCATTTCCGTCATCATACGTCCAAGTAACAGCGGTAGTTCCGAAAGTCGTTATCGGGAAAGTAACATCTGGCACACCAGAAATTACACCTGCGCAGTTATCGTTTGCTGTTGGTGTGGGTGGTGTTGCTGAGCACTCAGCTGTATAAGCCGTTAAAGTTGCAACGCTAGGAACAGGGTCAACTGATTCTAACGATAAGGTAACCTGACTTGTCGATGCTGTACAAGGCCCATTTGTTACTGTCCATTCCAAGGTTGTTGGTGAACCAGCAACTAGTCCAGTCACACTTGAATTGGCCGACCCTGGAGTCACCACAGTTCCTGGTCCAGAAATTACTGTCCAAGTTCCATTTCCAATCGCTGGTGTTGCCGCTTGTAATGTTGTCGACGTTCCACAAATCGCAGTCTGATTAGGTCCTGCATCCGCCGTTGATGGTGCCGCATAAACTGTAATATCTTGAGTTGTCGAGCAGAATCCAAATGTATATGTTAAGGTAAACAATTCAGATGCTCCAGTAGGCGTTGGCGCAGTGAAAGTGGTACCCGAAACACCTGTTCCAGTGAATGTTCCAACATCTCCTGAATTTGGTTGTGGTGTTACAGTTACAGGTGTTGGCGTAGCTGTCAATATTCTTGTATCACCTGCACACATTGCAGCCGTAGAAGATGTAAACGTCAAGTTATTGTTTTGGCGAACACTTACTGTAATAGAAGCCGTTCCACCGGGCAAACAGTTGTACTGCTGAACAGCTACACGCGTGTAATCTGTAAACGTCGGTACAAAATCAATTGATGCTGCCGTACCTCCACAGTGTGGTCCGTTATCATCGTTATAGAAAATACTTGTTGCAGTTGTTGTACCTTCAAATCCTGTGATTTGTGTATCAATACCTGCTCCACACGTACTGATGGAATAGCTTCCACCTTGTAAAACGGGCATTCTAAAATATTCTCCTGGACCATAAGCCCCTGATGTCGTCCAAGTTCCGCAACCCGCATTCGCTGCAAGCTCTCCAAAGTAGAAGTTAGTTCTAGGAACACACTGAGCTTCAGCAGAACCAATGCTCGCAAACATGGCAAGTGCTAGACCCAAAATGTTTAAGTAATTTTTTATCATTCTTTCGCTTTTGTGGACATAGAATAGGTTAGCATTCTACGTGCAAATTAGGTTTGTCTGCAAATATATGGAATTAATGCGATAGTTTTTAGTCAAGTTCATGACTTTCAATAGACCCGCATAAAAAAATACATTCCTTCTTAAGTCTTAATACCTAGACAAATAGAAGTTTTCATTTTCGAAGTCATACCGAAGAACATCAGGTAAATGCTCGGTTTCTACAAATACGAGCCGAAGAGGCGAGCTGTTTCGTTTAAAAAAGGGGTAGCTCATTGAACTGATCAAACGTCTGGTAAAGGATCTTGTTGGCAAGTGAGCAGCGAAATTGCCAAGCGTTGTTTTTTTCCTTTCATCATTTGTCTTTGTACCAAAATTATAGGCAGCAACATAAAGCGGCTCCTCTTTCAAAAAGTAATAAAACATTAGGTGCGGTACAAACCCATCAGACTTCCGTGCCTTATCGTAAACTGATTTTCTAAAAAACATCAACTCTGTATCCTCCATTGAGCTACGACTCTCATATTTTTTTGCCATGCACAGGTTCCATCTATACATTGCCGTACTGAAATTCGGATCCGTTTTTCGTGTGACCATTTCGTCAACACCAGAAATCCAGTTGATCTGCTTAAATGTTTGAAATATTTTTGGCAATTGAATGAAAGCATCGCGCGCAATCGTTCCTCCGGGTCTGATCCAAGTCACAATTTCATGTGTACAGGCATCCAATCCCAATTGAAGAACTTCATATTCACTACTTACTACCCCATTTACTGTGGCATACTCAATTTTACTTGCAGAAGCACACCTTCTTACGTTTTCATCCAAAGAAGAGTCGAAAACAAGTATGCACTCCACTTTGCCCGAACTTTTCGGAATGGAGGCCAACGTAAGTGCTAATTCCTCCTCATCCAAATCAATTATTGGAACGACAATGCTAATGTCGAACGCACCACTCAACTCACGATTTACGCGCTCAAGCAATGAGGTTGAAAAGAAAAGCGAAGGATCTGCTTTCCGCGATTCTAAGTCATCTTTTCGGTACAGACCAATTTCTCTTCCATCCAGATTGTAAAGAATGTTGTTGACCAGCGGTTTCATTTTTGCCGAAAACTGCTTCTCTGGATTTTCACCAGCCTTTGTGGTAAGAAAGAATTCTTTAGAATCTTTGTTCACGGGCTTTGTTCCATACAAATCCACTTCATAATCCCATTGCTTCATGAAATCGACGCGCTGGTTCAAAGCATGCTGCTCTATTTCAAAATAGGCATCATATACAGATTTCGATTTATCAAATGGTTGAAAAAAGACTTCCTTTTCTCGGTTCCCTATACTGACTTGAAATAAGTCACGGGTGGTTGCATTCGTTCCTAGGTCCTCAAAATTTGTCGAGTAGGAATGCTGAGGATATACAAAGTATTTTCCCTCTTCAATGAGGTAATTAATGAAATATTTTTTCCAAGAATGCTTGCCCCACTGCTGGATGTACTCTGGTAAATTATTTAGTTTATTGTCTCCCGTTTCGGATAACCATTTACGAAAAGCAGTCCACTGAGCCCGAGACCATGCCTGTCCCCACGAAGAGGCGATCTGCATAAAGTAGACATCAGAATTATCTCGAATTGCCTCAAAAGGATAGCTGCAACTCTCTGCAATTTCATAACTGTACAAAGAAACTCCAGCAACTTTAGGCTCATCGTCATAGAAAGAAAGGCACTTTTGAGCGTATAAGTAGAAGGCAGGTGAAACAACCAAGTCGTCCTCCAACATGATTATTGCGCCATATTTCTCCACTAAATCACCGCATTTAAGCACGTGCATTTTCAAACCCAGATGTTCCTCTGAAATCTCGATGGATTTTGTACCATGTTTCCAGTCGAAGCCCTCTGCGATTTCCTGAACTTCTGGTTCAGAACTCTTATCGATGCAAATACACAAAGGGATATTGGTCTCCGTATATTGCCCGTTCGCTATAGAGCCCAACAACCTCCGCAGTGAAGCAGGTCTGTTGTACGCGATGATTACTATAGCTGGATTACTCATCTTAATTGCCCTCGTAAGTAAAATTGTCTCCGTACAATTCTTTCACCTGCACAATGACGTTGTCCGATGCTTTTATGATGACTTTCTTTCCCGATTGCATCAATCTAACCGCCAAAGCAAGGTATTGAGACTCTTCAATAATATCCGTTCCACCTTTATACGTCACTTGATCAAAAACGATGGGTTCTGGAGAATTGGCATATTCTGCGAACTGAAAATCGAGGTGACTGGCGTTTGCCTTATTGGTAGCATTGGAAATATGCAATTCGATACCGTGTTCTTCGCCCGCTTTTGCCAATGCTCGATTGTCGCGAGGTAAACAAGGTCCACCGAACCCAAAACCATAATTCAAGTATGCATTCCCGATTCGGGTATCAGATCCAATGGATGCTAGGACTTTTTCGTATTCTGCTCCCATCTTCTGAGATAGATCACCGATTGAATTTGCAAAAGCAATTTTCGTCGTTAAGAAGCAATTGATTCCCAGTTTCGTTATTTCAGCACTCGTTCTCGACATCCGGTGAATTTCTGGATTATCGGGACACATTTTTTTATACACCTCACTAATTCTTTTTCCTGAATCAGGATTTGCCTCTCCAATCAATACTTGATCTGGAAATTGTTGATCTCTAATAATGCTTCCCTGCGCAATGAATTCAGGATTGTATGAAACGGTGTAATTTGTGTCTTTTAGTTGCGTTTGAAGTTGGTCACAAAAACCAGGCATCGTCGTTGAGTTAATCACCAAATCAACTTGATTTTTTGGATTTCCATGTTTTAGAAGTTCATCGACACACGTCAAAATGTACGAGTGATCATATTTCCCATTCTCAAGAGAAGGTGTTGGTACGCACACAAAAATAAAATCAATTTCATTTCTGGACAGCTCTTTTACATCTGCCGATGCTCTCAAATTTGTTGATTCCGAAAGATAGTTCTCTACGCTTGGTTCTTCAACCATTAGCTGCTTCGTATTGATTTGTTGCACGCGGTTTTCAGAAGAATCTATAGCAACAATTGAATAGCCTACACGTTCCAAATTAAGTGCGAGGCATATGCCCAATCTCCCTGCTCCAATTATTCCAATTTTCTTCATCGCGCTATTGCCCGCCTATTTCTTTTAGTTCAACATCATTCAATCCCCAATTGGAATCGTTGATCCCAAAAGTACTCTTTTCCCTCACAATTTTTGAACCCGCAACCCAAACCGACCACCACTCTAAGGATGGTTTTTTCTGGAAAAAACTTATTTTTTCAATCGGATCAGCAAACTCCCATCCGCCATCATGCGCGATATGGTACGTGCACATTTTTAGTGGCAAAATGACCTGTTTAATATCTCTAGCAGCAGCCTCAAATACACCCATCGAATCTATATGTAAAGAGTACATTTCCAACTCCGCGTATCCTTTTGTCTTAAACCAATCCTCTTTACTCATCATTGTAAAATCACCGCAGGCATCAAAATCCAAACTGTGAATAATGGCGCGTGTTTTCCCTAATAGAATTCGTTTCATAAACGAAAGCATTGGGTAAATAGGATAGAAGATTTTATACTTTAAGATAGCACGCTCTGTATTGTTAAGCAAGGGAGATTTGTAGCGTTTGCCCAGGCGTTTTTCGATATTGTTTTTGCAGAAATCGAGTTGTTCCTGAACGGTAGCACTTTCTGAAATCGTATTTGGGATGTCACAACGATTTGCTCTGTAGAAATGACCGTCCTTTAATTCACGTTTTGCCAACCATTCAAATAACTCATCCGAGAAAAGTAAGTCGACATTCGTACAAAGTACATGTTCGCCAAAAGCTCTTCTAATTCCTACATTCTTCGCTATCATTTGGTACAAGCCCATGCGCTCAGAATACTCGTACTTATCATGAATTTCTGCAGGAACAACCACATAGCGAATGGAGAGATAATCATCTTCCGTAACTGTCGGAAGTACTTTATCCAAGAGTTCATTTGGGTCAGGTGAATTCCAATCCACCATCAAAAGTTCACAAGGAAGTTTGTATTTATTGCATTGGTAAATTAAGCCATTTACGAAGATATTCATGCGTTTCCGCATATCACCTCCGTGGTCGTCATTGCGCGACGTTGCAACAAAAGAGATATAAGGATTCGCTGAATTACCCATTCCCTTTTTCTACTGAGACGGATAGGTCTACTTTGTTTTTATCGACTTGTTGAGCAATCCAATCATAGGTCTTGCCAATGCCTTCGGCCAGTGAGATTTTCGGTTCCCATCCTATTCGTTCTTTTACCAGCGAATTTTCAGAATTTCTTCCCATCACGCCAATTGGACCTTCAATATGGTGCAAGGTCGCTTCTTTGTTGGCATGTTTCAATATTACTTTGCACAAGTTATTGATCGAGACCATTTCTTCAGAACCGATGTTCACAGGACCTTCAAAATCAGAATTCATCAATTTCAAAACACCATCCAAGCAATCATCAATGTACAAGAAAGATCTCGTTTGCTCACCATCTCCCCAAATTTCTATTGATGATCCATTTGTTGCTTCCGCTACCTTTCTGCAAAGCGCCGCTGGTGCCTTTTCTTTTCCAGAATTCCACGTTCCGAACGGGCCATAAACATTGTGAAAACGGGCAATGTGAACATTCAATCCATAATTACGCATTGCGGATAAATAGACACGCTCCGAAAAGATCTTTTCCCAACCGTATTCGCTGTCAGGGTCAGCAGGGTAAGCTGAACTTTCTTCACAATTTGGATTCAATGGATCAAGTTGGTTTTCCTTAGGGTAGATACACGCCGAAGAAGAAAAAAAGATGTTTTTGATTCCTTGTTTGATCGCACAATCCGTCACATTCAAATTGATCATTCCTGAGTTGTGCATCACGTTAAAATCATTCTCTCCAGAGAAAAGGTAACCGGCACCACCCATATCGGCAGCCAATTGATACACTTCATCAAATTCTGACGTGACATGCTCTGCACAAATGCGTGGATCTCTCAAATCACCAATAATGAACTCATCCGCGCTGGTTTCAGAAAATTCAGGGTGCTTCAGATCTATTCCTTTTACGAAATGACCGTTTTGCTTCAACCGAGACACCAAATGGTTCCCGATAAATCCGCCTGCCCCTAAAACCAATGACTTAATCATTTGAATGCGTTAGTGATTCCCTACAAAAGTACTATTGTTTTTCGATACAACAATTGCGAATTAACTCAGTCAATTGACCCAGATATCGTTCGTGGCTGTACTCCTTTTCTATGTGGATTCTTCCCTTCTTTCCCATCTCGCTTGCCAAAGTCTCGTTTATAGCCAGACGAAGCATTGATTTCCCCATTTCTTCCACATCACCTTCCTTCACAAGGATTCCCGTAATTTCATTCTGAACAGCTTCCTTTATTCCCGCATGTTTTGTCGCAACAATCGCTAACCCAGAAGCCGACGCTTCCATGATTGATAAAGGTGTTCCTTCCCTATCATTCTCTTCTGTAGTCATGGAATGTTGAACGTAAACACTTGCGTCGCGGTAAATTTCAACTATTTGACTCCTCGAGCAAACACCAGCAAATTCGATATTGTTTTTCAATTCTAGTGATTGCGCCAATTCTTTGGCTGCCTGCAGCAATTCTCCATCACCTATCATAACGAGTTGCGCATTTGGAAACTGATCGACAACCATCTTGAAACCACGAATGGTCAGCAGTGGTGCTTTTTTCTGCACAAAACGTCCGCATGAAACAAATTTCAACCCTTCAGGTTTACCAATTGTGAACCGAGCACTGTCAATTCCGTAAGGAATTAATTGCACTTTCTCTTTTGGACACCCCAACGCGATTAACTGCTCATGCATATCCACAGATACCGCAATTATCGCCTGCGCAATATCGAACAACTTGGAATAATGCTTCCCTTGATTCTCCATTACATCGTTGCGATAAGCATCATAGCCATGGAAGTGCACTACGAGTGGGATGCTCAGTTCTTTACACACATTCATCACTTCTACTCCAGACACACCGTATTCCGCAAGTACAACCTCTGGCTTTTGGTCCTGCAATGAATTCCTGAAATCCTTTTCTGGAGAAGAAGTCTTCCACCATTTCTTATTCGCAGAAAGTTCCGTGAAACTTTCACCCTTATCTTGAGAAAGCATTGTTGGAAGGTATCCAGCTGAATAAAGCAGAATCTCAAAAGGTAAATGTTCGATATGACCATGGATAAAAGTCTCCGAATATTTTCTCTTGTTGGGTGATATGATAGCTAGTTTCAAACTCATTTTATACTTCTAGCGTAAATAAATAGTGAACTGCCCAGCGGATACATATTAATAGCATGCAATAGATTAACACAAACAAGGTGAAATGCACGACTCCTTTTTTGATCTCACTAAGCCGAGAAAAATAGCGTACCAATCTTGAATTTTGTATCCAGTTAATTGCAAGCTTAACTGGATTTCGGAAAAGTAGAAGGTGCAGGACAAAAATGTATCGGACATTCATAGGCGACGCTATCATGGCAACAAGAATGAAAAATGGAATCCATTGGATGTAGACATCGTCCAACAATAAATTGGTGAACCGTTTGTATTTTTTCTCTTCACTAACTGCTTGGTTTTTCTTGAGCATAAGATACGCTGCATATAACCAGATAAGCGCCACGCCAACCTTCAAAAATTCAATATCAACCGCGAGTAGATTTACAAAGAAGATAAAGCCTGCGATTTCTAGTGGAATGAGTCTTTTCCAAACCCACCATTCCGCGCGTTCAATTCCCAATTTGGTGACCAGTGTTTTTACTCCACTCTTCACATCGTTATCGAAATCTTTGATCTGATGATAAAATATGTTGCGTACTCCAGAAAAGAACTGCCAGATGATCAGCAGCACCATGAAAAGCAGCAGGTACTTGTAGTTCTTTCCGCCGACAAGGTAGAATGTCCATGACGCCAATACTCCAGGTACGACATGTGCATAAAGCGCATCCGTGATAATTCCGAGGATTCCTTTTTCTTTGAAACGAAACGGTGGAAATGCATAAACCACGAACAAAATTAGCTCAACAACAATCAATGTCAATGATAACCCGTCAACTGGTAAATAAAACCACGGAGCTATTGCCAAAATTATGAACAGCGCAAGGATGGCATAGATTTTTAGCCTCCCGATTTGAGCAACGCTGTTTTGCTTACCAGCGAGTGCATCCTTTTTAAAATCAGAGAGATCGTTTGTGACGTAACCCAATCCTGCAAACCCAATGGTTGTAATCACTGCTGCTAGGAACGAACACGTTGCCGTCCACGTTGAAACATTTCCCGTTAGCAGAAAAAAGTAAGGGAACGCCAAGAGCAATGGGACCTTATAATTCCATGGATTACTCAGCCGAAGCCTCTGGGTAAATGTTTGAAAAAACGACACGGTGCTATTCTAATATGCTCTTCAGTTCTATTTTAATTTTTCTTCAATCAACGGACGGATAAAATTCGTGAATTTTCGGTGTCCCTCTTCATTGTAATGGTTTCCCGTTTCCTTACCATCGTAATCCTCAATCTTTATCGTCGATGGAGAACTCCACGGAAGATCTTCAAAAAAATAATGGTACTGCTTCCTTACGTCCACCTGATCAATTATATCAACAGGCGAAGGAATTGCCGTGTAAAGTAAGTCCGTTTCATTCACATCGCAAAATTGTTGAATCTCTTTGAGATGATTGTATGTGTATGGAGGGTTTTCAGGTGGATCGTAAAGATCCTCTCCTATTTGCCATCTTCTGTGTTTGATCTTTGCGAATAAGTACAAGCGCGACAAGATTACACTCGAACGAATGCTCTTTTCAAACCAATTCGATTCATCACTTCGCAGCGAAAAATAGGAATAGTAAAACTTCTTGGCCTCATTGAAATTCTTAAAATAGGTATCTGGATCGCCAAAATCAATTCGGTACTCAGAGCTAAACCAAAAGCCATCTTTTACAGGATAGCAAACGGGGACATAAGGCTTGGGCGTTCTATCGTACACCATTTCGTCATTGCCCAAATAAACAACTACCGAAACGAGATCAGGCTTTAACAGTGGAAGGTATTTTTTCACAACCAACTCATAATGCAAAGGATCCGTTCCTCCGACCCCAAAATTGAGCACAACATACTCATCAGATTCATTCAGCAACTTTGCAAAACTTAAGTTGTAGCTTCCTGGGCAGCAACCCGCAGTATACGAATCACCAACGAGAAGGATGATCTTTTTTCCCGTTGCACGAATCGAATCCATGACCTCTGGCGTGTAGTTGATTTCTCCAAAAAAGCCCTGATCATTTAACACTTGACCTGGATAAAAGCTTCCATTTGGAAGGTGATGCGTAATTCCCATTTCATCCGCGACCAAGACAGAATCGTAGACAACATCACCTGGTTGGTAATATGCGTTGACGATTACGCCTGGTTTGAACCCTACAATTCGCAAGACAATTTCCGCAACGAGAAACAATCCAAGAAAAACGACCATTCTGATCTTGCGCACCTTCCATTTTCTCTTTTTTTCTGCACGACGAGCAGCCGGATCGAGCTTGCTTTTGTTACCAGTTTTCAGAAAAATACGCATGGTTCGTCGGGTTCGCTAGTCAGAAATTTAAAATTACAATTATTATCTAGATGCCATCGAATTCATACATTTGAGAATCAACACAAAATCGTCGAATGAACTTAAGTGATTTTTTCCGTACGCTCTCTTTTTCAAAGCCGCTTCGCGTTGATGAAAAACTGCTCACGGAAAATAAAACATTCTGCATCATGCCTTGGGTTCATTTACATGTCACTCAAAATGGAACTGTAGCACCGTGTTGTCAAGCGCCGTGTGATGCAAAAAATAGTTTCGGGGATATCAAAGAACAATCCATTGATGAAATCTGGTACGGAAAGGAGATGAATGCCTTTCGTTCAAAAATGCTAAAGGGAGAAAAGGATTCCAGATGTCTCCGCTGTTACGAAAAAGAAGATTCCAACTGGATCAGTCTCCGAAAAATAACGAACGAGAAATACCTTCATCATTTGCAGCGCATTGAACAAACTTCGAAGCGAGGAGAACTAGCGAACATGCCTCCCGTTTATTTCGATCTTCGATTTTCCAATGTCTGCAATTTTAAATGCCGTATTTGTGGTCCTTGGTCCAGTTCAAAATGGCATAAAGATGCCGTAGAGTTAGGAATGAAAAATGAATCCGATCCATCAATTACAAGCGCAGCGGATTCCTCGATTCTTCTTAATGAACTGGAAGCACATTTGGACGAGTTGGAAGAAATTTACTTTGCAGGTGGTGAACCACTCGTTATGAACGATCACTACCATGTCCTTGAAATGCTCATTAAGCATAATAAAACAGACGTTAAGCTTTTCTACAACACCAATTTTTCAGTCCTAAATTACAAGGACTACGACTTAATGAAGCTCTGGGGAAATTTCCCAAACATCAATATTGCCGCAAGTTTGGATGCCAGTGGTGAACGCGGTGAATTCTTGCGGAAAGAGCAAAATTGGGCGCAAACTGTAGAAAACAGGAAGCGCATTGCCGATGAACTGCCCCATGTCAATTTCATGATCTCTCCTACCGTATATGCATTGAACCTCCTTCATCTGCCCGACTTCCACAAGGAGTGGGTCGACGCTGGGTTTATCGAAGTTGAAGACTTTATTCCAACCATGCTTATTCAACCAGAAGCGTACAATATTCGGGTCTTGCCCTTTGCAATCAAAGAAAAGGCACGTGAGCTTTATGAAAACCATCTTGATTGGATGAAAGCGCAGTTTAAAACCAATGGCGACGTGGAGAAAATGAATCATGCCGTGCAGCAATTCAAAAACGTTTTGGTTCATCTTTTTGACGCTGACCACAACCATCTACTTCCTGAATTGAAAAAGAAATCAGCCGAACTTGATGCATTGAGAGGGGAATCTCTGTCTACCGTCTTCCCTGAATTGAGTACACTATTTTCCTGATTCGTAAATGAGTTCAGTACTTTCTACTTGCCCACACGTTTCTGGAGTAACCGAAACATGCTCTATGGAGACCTCGATTTTTTGGTCGTGAGGCAAATCAATCGTTTCAAGTATGGATTCTATCAATGAGACACGATCTGGAAGATTTCCTTGTTCGTAAGCTCCAATGATTTGATGCTCCATGTTTCTATATCGCTCCGAGGAAAAATGATTTTTCAGAAGTTCTTTATCTACAAACAAGCGCTCACCCAACTCTCCCGAATAGCTGAAGGATAAAGTCTTGGTATGCGCATTCACCAAGCCATCAAAGACAGGGTAAACCGTAAAAGGCCAGCTGTTAATTTTCGCCACTCCGAAAATCACGTTTCCAATTATCAAAATAGCCCCGATCCATTTTAGTGGTTTTGGAATCGCAATTCCTTTCCTATCTTCAGATTGATTTGTGCGATCTGGAAAAATCCGTTCCCAATTGATGAAGGAAACGTAGGAAATAACTAAAACCACAAAGAAAATATTCATAAAAGCCCAGGTCCCCAAATGAAACAAGAGTCCCAGAACGGCTGCAAGCGCACGGGTACGTTTTGTAAAGAGCAGTGTAATGAAGCTCAATTCAAACAATATGGTATAGACCCCCGAAAATTTATAGAAAAGAGGATAACGATCCAATCGGAAATAAGGAAGCCAATCACCCAATTCATGCCATTTCCAGTACATGTGATTCTGCACATTATCGGTCAATGCCCAATCCAATCCACTTGTCCAGACTTTCCAAAAACCTGGAAAAAAGTAGATCAAGCCCATAAGAAGCCACATCACTCTAAATGGGAATCCATAAACTGTTTTTGATTTGGGTTGAATGGGTGAATTCTTTCTTCTTGCTAACCAAGCGTCAACAGAAAGGACATCACTGCATGAACTGAAAATTAAGATCACTGAAAACCACAAGATGTGATGATTGTGGTTGATTTTCCCGTACAAATTGGGAATTCCAAAAAGGTACAAAAGCGCCAAAGAAAATACGATTAAAGCCAGTTTCGTTCGGAAGCCAATGAAGACAAACACCGTAGAACAGGCGAAGAGCACCATTGCTAATTTGACCGCTATTGCGTTTACGGGAATAACATCCACCAAAAATTGAAAAATGGGAAGATCGACTCTCGATGAAACGGGAAGTTCCGCAAAATTCAACGTATGTTGAAGTAGATTGTCATAGCCGAATGGAAGTCCCAGCGTTAAGAACCCAAAGAAAATGAGTCTGAAAATTGCCAAATTGCGTGCGCTTCCCCCTTCTGAAAAATAGGCTGGCAGGTTTTTGATGATCCAAACTAAGATTAAGGCTGACGCGCTGAGAAGGACACCTCTTGATATTAGGAGTTGACGCCCAAAACGGTTTTCTCCACCGAACTGTTGGATTAAATAGTAGCCTCCGAATCCTAGTGCTACAAGAAGCACCAACAGATAGCTTAGCCTTTTGGCATTGATTCGCGCTATTGCATGTGAAAGCGTAGTCATTGTTGCGAATTTAAGAATAACCGTGTCACTGTAAACGGGTGAGTAAGGTAATCCTAATTCTAAAAACCACCACAAGGGCAAAGTGAAAACTGCTCTCTTTTTCTTAGATTCCGTATTTTGTGGTATGGCAGTCAAACTCAAAATAAGTAGAAAAGATAAGTTCATAGATCATGGAACATTATTACGACTAATTGATGATTTCATAAATGATTCATACGCCGCATAGTCGTCAGGTTGAACAAAGGTTGTATTTGTAGTGATCTGTGTGTGTGGTCTCCATTTAAACCAAACATATTTAATTCAACCATTCTATGTGCAGATCCAGAGATGCTCAATCCCCGATTATAGTATACCAACTCCGTTGCATCTTTAGAAAGCTGGAGTTCTCCCAATCCATTTTCGTCGCCACTTTCGATGCGCGTTAAGAAAATTGGTGCAGAAATAGTTGTGGGTGTTATCTCAACGCATAACCAAACCACTCCCCCCTCACAAACCACACATTCACCTTACCATCGACAGCAATGAAATTTCCAATCTACGCAAGTACATCTGCATTAATACCTCATACTAGTGTTCATAGACAGTAATCCAATTTCCAAAAACAGTAACACAGCATATCCAATAAGAAAATAGAAATACATACCTCCACCAACGAAGATTCAAGAGACAGCAAATGTGCATTTATATACAACGGTTAAAAATGCGCTAATCCTCACCTAAAACGTCGTGATATGGCAAGATAACAACCTGAGTCAGCAAGGGAGATATGTAATTATGGAATAACATTTGCATTCAT
>CAJQJL010000115.1 GCA_905478665.1 uncultured Flavobacteriales bacterium | reverse complement strand
TAGCTTTTCAGCCCAGTCATAAATGTCTTGAGAAAGGTCCAGCTCTTCAGCTGTCCAAATAGAGGCCTCCTGCGTTTTATACGCTTTCCAGATGTCATCATGTTGTATTGGAAACAAAACAAATCGATTTTTGTTTTCCTCCAAAATTGGTTCTAATTGTGCCATTTGTCTCGTTTTTAACGTATATATTCCCTTACGAAAAACACTCGTTTTTCGTTTTTTTTACCCGTAAAGTGTGTGTTTCCTCTATATTAAAATCGAATACGCAGCTTGCAGATTAATTCCTTGCTAGAGGCATACAAAAATTGTCAAAAATCTCTCTTCTACCAACTAAAGAAATTCACAATTTCATAACGTTATTAACATTCAAAATCTCAATCCCTTTGGTGACAGTCGTTAGGAGCTTTTTCAACAGAATGAATAAAGATATTCACAGTGTCAATTCCTAACTTTGTCGATAAATTTCCCTTATTCGTCCTAGACCCTTTATCATCAAGGTTTTAAACGGGGTTCTATAAATTTACGCACCTTTTGCCATGTTGTCAAGACCGAATTTTTGTTATTTTGAACAGCGAATTGTGAATAGTAATTTCACCTATTCCCTTAAACCTAATCACTGAAAGGAAATGCTCCTTTTTCAACGAATAAAACATATCAATATTTTAAGTGATCTAACGCATTTAGTTTTCCCAAGTCTCTGTTTGTCTTGTGAAAGGGAACTTGCTAAAAGTGAGTCACATGTATGCTCATTTTGTCTCGAAAACCTTACTCCTACAAATTTTCATCTGTTTGATAGAGCCACAGCCATGGATAAACTTTTTTGGGGTAGGCTAACTATTGAAAAAACATACGCTCATTTATTCTTTGAGAAGAACAAAACGTCACAACATGTACTTTTCACACTGAAATACAAAAACAATCCAAAACTCGGTGAATATTTTGGTCGAGAAATTGGGAAGGTTCTTAAAACGCAAACAGCCTTCAATAGGGTCGATGCTTATATTCCCGTTCCGCTACATCCGAAAAAACAATTTATTCGAGGGTACAACCAAAGTGAGGCGCTTTGCAAAGGCATCTGTGAAGAGCTTCTGGAAAATTTGGACACAAAAACGATTGTCCGTACCCAACACTCTGATTCGCAAACAAAGAAATCTCGTTTTCAACGCTGGGATAATGTCAATGAAAATTTTCATGTAAAAGACACCATTCTGCGCTACAAGCACATTGTTCTTGTGGATGATGTCATCACCACAGGCTCCACAATTGAGGCTATTTCAAAAACTCTTTTGGCGAAGAACCCTGAGCTTTCAATCAGTGTTGTTACTTTAGCTATTGCATGACATCTTCCAATAAACATTTTCTAATTGTCGGCGCTGGTTTATCTGGGCTTTGCGTATCCACACACCTCATCAAAAGAGGAGCGAAGGTTACGCTGATCGACAATGGCATAAACTATAGCTCGCGCATTGCTGCGGGAATGATTAACCCTTTGGTTTTTCGTCGCATGACCAAGAGTTGGCGCGTAGACGACTTCATTCCATACATCAAAACCTTCTATCGAGAAATGGAAAAGGAAACTGCTTCCTCATTTTTCCATGAAATTCCTGTTCGCCGCTTATTCTCCTCTGAACAAGAGCGAGACTTCTGGCTAAAAAAACAAGAACAGGACGATTTTCAGTCGTATATGCACAAAGTCTCTGAGGCTGATTTTTCCTATTCTGGAGGAAAAAATCCTTTTGGATCGGGAAGGGTAAAAGAAACGTTTTACGTGGACGTAGACCCTTTCGCTACTGGAATTAAAAATTGGATCAAAAAAAATGGGGAGATCCTTTTAGAGGAATTTGAACCAGATCAACTCGACCAAACAACGTATAAGAATACATCTTATGACGCCGTTATTTTTTGCCAAGGCTATTTGAACGATACGAACCCGTGGTTTGATTTCTTACCACTCGACCAAACCAAAGGTGAAACACTTACGATTCGTTCACAAAAGCTTCCAGAGGACCTTTCACTCAACCGTAAATGCTTTATTCTCCCAAAAGGGGGGCGTCTATTCAAAATTGGATCAACGTATGGCTGGAGCGACCCTACGACTCATATCACAGAAGAAGCAAAAAAAGAGATCCTGCACAATTTATCCTTCATCACCGACGAACTGGTTGAGGTGGTCGAACAAGAAGCAGGAGTGCGGCCAACAACCCGTGATAGGCGTCCATTGCTTGGCACCCACCCCAAATTCGAAAATTATCACATTTTTAACGGCTTGGGCGCGAAGGGTTATATGTTGGCTCCATTAATTGCAAAAGAGTTTGTGGACTATTTGGTTGATGGAACAGCGCTAGACAAAGAGGTGGATATTAGCAGATATTACAACCGTGATCTCTACCCTGCTCAATTGATGAATTGAATTAAGTAATATTCACACTTGGAGCGAAGCCGAGATGTAGATATTTCTTAACTTTGCTTTAGAATTAATCTAAATAACAATATATGTACCCACCAGAATTAGTACAGCCAATGAAAGAGGACTTGACAAGTGTTGGATTTAACCAGCTTGTTTCTCCTTCTGAGGTTGATGAAATAATTGAAAACAGCGGAGAAAGCCTGTTGTTAGTTGTAAACTCTGTTTGCGGATGTGCAGCAGGAAACATGCGACCAGGGGTTAAACTTTCTTTAGGCAACGACAAAAAGCCAAACACGCTTGCGACAGTATTCGCAGGTGTTGATGGAGAGGCAACCGCACAAGCACGCAAGTATTTCTTGCCTTACCCTCCGTCATCTCCATCCATTGCTTTGTTCAAGGACGGAAAATTAGTTCACTTTTTAGAACGCCATCACATTGAAGGAGGAACAGCACAAATGATTGCTGAAAACCTCTCTGAAGCTTACAATCAATATTGCTAAAAACGAACCCTGATGGAAACATCGGGGTTTTTTATTACCTAATATGTCCCGTTTCCTGTTTTATTTGTTTTTAGGTGTTTTACTCACTGGATGCTCTATCGGACGGTTAACAAAAATGGGCGTCTACTCAGAACTTCCACCTGCTGAGTACCTCACTTTCGTTAATGACACTTTGGTAAACATCATTGATGTCCGCACCAATTCCGAATATGAGAAAACACACATTTCAGGCGCGGTAAATGTTAGTTACTTTGGTGGACATTTTATAGAAGACCTTGCTGCCTTGAACCTCGATACGAATAAGATTACTTTAATTTATTGCGAGACGCAACACCGAAGTTTATTTGTAGCAAAAAAGGTTTACAACCTTGGGTTTCATTCCATTATTGACCTTGACAAAGGCATGATGCATTGGCGTAAAAAAGGCTTTCCTTTTGTTGGCGATACGCTTGCAAATTGAATTCCGTATTCTTAATCAAACAGAAAACAGCTTATAATTCCTTCGTGATTTCCTCGTCCATTGGACTCACCTTGGGCTTAAAGAACTTTACATATTTCCCTTCTTCATCCAACAGGTATTTTTGAAAATTCCAAGCAACTTTGCTGTCTTCAACACCATTCAATTGTTCAGACGTGAGCCACAAATAGATCGGATGCTGGTCTCTTCCGCTGACATCAATTTTAGAAGCCATCAAAAACTCAACGCCGTAATTTTTTTGACAAAAGGCTTTAATTTCCTCTTCTTCCTTTGGTTCCTGCCCCATAAACTGATTGCAAGGAAAGCCAATTAAAGCAACCTTATCACCATACTTTTCGTGGAGCTCTTGAAGTTCTTTGTATTGATGCGTAAACCCACATTTTGAGGCAACATTGACAATGAGAATTTTCTTCCCTTTGAATTGACTCATCTCTACTTTGTTTCCATCAATGTCGATAAAAGAGTAGTTATAAATATCTGTGGCTTGTGTTCGCCCTGTGTATGCTGCCATTAATAATAGAATTGATAGAATAAATGTTCTCATAGGGTAAAGGTAGAGAATCGTTCTAGATTCATTTAAGTTTCTTAATGTTCGAAATAAAATCCAAAGCTACAGCTTCATCAGCCGTTGTATTGTAAAACGAGAGAATCGTAATGTAATACCCCTTATCGTATCGATAATACTCTGTTATGTAGCTTGAATCACCATCTTCAGGAAAGGTTAGTTTGAAATATGCATACTCTTCTCCAGCTATATTCGTTTTGCTGACTGGGCTTTTTATCATATCGTCCGCATCAAAAAGCATATCATAGCCCTCTAGGCTCTCCTCAATCTGTTTAAGCACTGATACTTCTTCAAAAGGGTTCTTCTGATCCACCTCGATGCTGATATTAATTGGCATTGGATGCACGGAGGGAAGATATGTTGCCTCAAAGAGTTCTCCACCAAAGAGCGTCTTAAACCTTGGCCGTTGAACTTTCCAGTTTTTATCAAATTCTATTTGAAAATTGAAGGCTGTGTTTTTGTACAGATCATCCGTTTCCCATGTTCCGAAGAGTGTTTTTTTATCGAGTTTATCGCTCGACGAACCTGAAGATCCACACGCGGAAAGAAGAAGCAATAGGACTGTGAAAAAAAAGAATTGGCGCATAGTTAACTAATTTAGTCTTGAAAAATAATAAAACCGATCGGTTTACGGGCGAAAGGCACTATGATAGATACATTCGCTTCGCTTCCTTATTCTTCGAGTTTGAAGACTCTTTCTGTTGTTCCATCGCTATAGATGTAGATCAACGCTGTATTGGGCTTAAATGGCGTTTCTCTTCCCAGGAAGTCAACAATTTTCACCAACTCTACTGGTCCATTCTCTAGCTCATCAAGATCAGCATGTGCAATTAAGTGGCACGAAGAAGTATCCACCTGAACACCACCACACGCATCTGTTAATGTGATTTCAACTGCAAAATATCCCGTGTTTGCAGCAAGAAACATTTGGTTTGTCTCCCCGATAATTACACTATAACCGTTCTCACAATCCAACCACTGATACGTTGCTCCTACTTGCTCAGCAGTCAATATAATTCCGTTTTGATTCACATCATTGTTAATTACCGATTGACAATCAACATACGCACACATTGAAGTGTCTACTTGAGTTCCCGAACAACTTACAAAAGTAATTTCAACCGCATAACTTCCTGAGGCACTTACTGAAAAAGCTTGGTTTGTTTCACCATTAATCACTGCGTAGTTATTATCACAATCTAACCACTGGTAGGTAGCGCTGTTTTGGTCAGCTGTTAACAAAACCCCATTTTGACTAACATCGTTGTCCATAAAAGTTTGGCAAAGTACTTCAAAAGAGATTCCTGCATCGTAAATCGTGTTTGCATAAGACCAGTTAGGGTTAACCACACTAATACAGAACAATTGATTGTTTGAACAATTCAAATCGATGTTCAGTCCGTTGTTTGCAACCAAACACTGCAATAGGTTGTCCTGACAGCTTAAATAGGTCAAGACGGCACACTGCGAAACGTCTAAGGCAGTCAATTGATTGTTCTGGCAAAAGATAATCGTCAGTAATGTGTTCTGCGACACGTCCAATGCTGTAATAAAATTATTGTGGCACCGTAAATCCGTTAATGCTGGATTCTGCAATAAATTCAGCGATGTAAGATCATTGTCATAACAAAAAAGTGACGTCAACATTGGGTTCTGTGAGACATTTAATGAAGTCAACAAGTTGTCCTTGCAATTCAGCTCCTCCAATTGTGGGCACTGCGTCACATCAATTGAAGCCAAACTGTTATTGTAACAACGCAAAAAACTCAATACCGGGTTCTGCGCTAAATCCAATGAAGTGATAAGGTTGTCAAAACAGCGTAAATCATTCAATACTGCATTCTGAGAGAGGTCCAATGATGTAAGGTAGTTGTTGTAGCAAAAGAACGTCACCAATGAAGTGTTCTGTGTCACATCTAATGATGTAAGTTGCGTGTTGTTACAGCGCAAATCAACGAGTGCTGTATTTTGAGTTAGGTTCAATGTGGTAAGCGGATTGTCAAAACAATACAAGGTCGATAAAGAAGTGAAATCTTCTATTCCTGTAAGGTCTGCAATGTTCCATCCCCAACAAATCAATGAGCTTACACCGCTTATGTTTGCCGTTGTTACATAATCGTCGTTTGGAACCCCGTTACCCATTCCATTGTTTTCAAGAAATGTTTCAAAGTTATTGTCAGGAACGTAGGTTTGTTGTCCGTTAACGAGAGAAGATGTAGCAAGTAGTATTGAAAGTAGTATTAGTCTCATTGTGTTGTTTTGAGCAAAAATAAGGTATTCAACAATGGCAACCGCTTTTTTTTGCCAATCTCTTGTTCTGCTTAACCAGACAGGGGAAATTCTTGAAAAATCTAACAAATGGGTGTGAGAACATAAAAGAAGTACCTTTAGCTGCGTCCAATTCAACTAAAGAATCCATTTTTTGACATAAACGATAAGTATGAAAAAACCCGAAAAACCATCACCGGAAGCGAAAGCACTTTCTCTCTTTCTAATGGCTTATAAAACGACAAGTCCTGCTTACAAAGAGAAGGCGAAACGTATTAACAGACAGTGGGATTTAGTGATGGCAGAAGAGTTGAGCAAGAGCGACTATCTTGAAGATGTGAAAAGTATGCTAAACTCGTATGGTGGTTATGCAGAGGTTGTAGAGAAAACTGTTCGGTTTTACATTGAAAAAACAGGCGAATGGACGTTGTAAGGTGACGACAAATATTGCAAAGACGCTAAGAAAATTGCTGATAAAATTTTGAAGAAGTAGCTACGTAATAGTGGAGGTAGAATTACTTTCCAATACAAAACTTACTAAAGATATTACCTAGCAAATCATCCGTTGAGATATCTCCCGTAATGCTTCCCAAATGGAACATTGCCTGTCGGATGTCCATTGCAACGAAATCACCTGTTACCCCTTCTTCCAATCCGCTTTTTGCTTTTTCCAAGGCTCCCGCCGTGTTCACCAATGCTTCGTGGTGGCGTGCGTTAGAGACAATCGTTTCGTCGGCCAAGTTGAAGTCTCCAGTAACAGCTTTTACTAGCCATTCTTTTAGTTCATCGATGCCCTCTCCTGCTTTTGCACTTATTTGAACTCCGTCACCTGCTTCTGGAGCGGCCAGATCAATTTTATTGATAACTGTTGTAATCTTTTTGTCTGGGTATTGCTTATTCAATTCACTTACCCAATTGGTCACCTCTTCAACACTTGATGCGCTTGTTCCGTCAGCCAAGCAAAGCACTATGCTCGCTTGTTCTATCTTCTCCTTCGAGCGCTCAATTCCCATCGCTTCAATATCTTCGGCTCCATCCCGAATTCCAGCCGTGTCAATCAAACGAAAGGTAATGCCCTCAATGTTCAACACCTCTTCAATAACGTCGCGGGTTGTTCCTTCAATGTCACTGACAATTGCTCTTTCTTCTCCCAACAACTGATTAAGAAGTGTACTTTTTCCTGTGTTAGGAGCGCCAACAATAGCCACAGGAACGCCATTCTTTATCGCGTTACCTAACTCAAATGATTTTGACAAACGTTGGATATACCTGAGCACATCCGACACCATTTTCTTCAATGCTGTTCGATCTGCAAACTCAACATCTTCCTCACCAAAATCCAGTTCCAACTCAATCAACGATGCAAAATTGATTAGCTTTTCCCGAACATCTTTTAACTCATTGGAAAATCCTCCACGTAATTGTTTCAAGGCGATGTCGTGGGCACTTTTTGACTGAGAGGCAATCAAATCAGCAACAGCCTCCGCTTGCGAAAGGTCCATTTTTCCATTCAAGAATGCGCGTTGCGTAAACTCACCCGGTTTTGCCAGGCGGCAGCCTTGCTCAAAAAGCGCAGCAATAATCTTCTGCTGAATATACGGAGAGGCGTGACAAGAAATCTCAATACTTTCTTCTCCTGTAAAACTCTTTCCGTTTTTAAATAAGGTTACGAGTACCTCATCAATTATTTCTCCCGAATCGTTTTTTAGTGTTCCAAAGTGAACCGTATGTGAGGAACAACCCTCCAGTGATTTGGAAAAAATAGTCGAAACCACCTCCCAGGACTTGTCGCCAGAAAGACGGATCATGCCAATTGCACCAACTCCATTTGGAGTAGCCAATGCACAAATAGTATCTTGATTGCCTATCATTGACGCAAAAGTAATGCTTGTTACACTTTATATGCTCAATGACAGGTATTTTTATGCCAAACTCGGAATATGAGCACCACTTTTGTCATTGTATTGGTTGTCATTCTCGCGCACTTTGCTGTCGGGATCGGATACCTCATTTACAAACTAAATAAAAAGTAAAAACCCCACCTCTCAAGAGAAATGGGGTTTTATGTAATTTGATTTTCTTCTATTGAACCACCAAACGCGTCGTCTTCACTGTCGCATTTTGTGTAACCTTCACAAAGTAAACGCCTTCAGTAAGATCTGAAACATCAAAATTGTTCTGGCCTCCTTCAAAGGTCTTAACAACTCTTCCGTTCATGTCCGTGATTACCAATCCGTCAATTGCACTATCCGTGGCAACTGTAAATGTGTTTTCTGTTGGATTTGGATAAATTCCAATCGTTGCTTCAGCAAGTTCATTGATTGAAGCTCCACTTCCTCCACCTCCAGTCGAAGTTCCTGGAGCGTTGCTTTGATATCTCAACACTGTTTGTGGTGCACCCCCTGCATCATCAGTAGTAACCCCATAAATCAAGATCGGCTCTTGTGTTTCTTCATCAAAATAAAAGTAATAATCATCTGCTACATTAATTGTTATTGCCGGTGTTCCAAATAACCATGCAATAATCTGAAATTGTTCAACTACATGCACTCGAATCACAGAATCAAACACTTCTGGTTGCCCACCAAAAACAAGTGGTGGTAAACTTAATGTTCCATACGCATCTGGGGTTGCCTGATAGTTTCCGTTTGCAATTGTTACTGAATCTTCACCAGCACCCAAAGAGGTCATTGTTCCTGTATACGTTTGTGATTGAATTACCCCAGGCGTAATAGGAAAAGTATAGCGCGCAAATGATGAATTATAATAAAGTGACGAGGCTCCTGCTCCAACTGCTGTGTAACCCCAACGGTTAATTGAGTTCGCATCATTCTCAAAGTATTCGTATCCTCCAAGTGCTAAAGAGTTCTCCATAGCAACTGTTGATGTAGGAAAGTTTGCTGCTTCAGCTGTTGTTGCTGGATCAACGAACCAAAAATCTACTGACCCAGTTGGTGTAAGTCCTGTATAGTCCCAGACAACATCTACCGCTCCACCTGACCCGTTTGGATCAAAACCAAAGGTGTTTGCATTAGAATAATGAATCGTATCATCAATAGCTGGCATTTGGTTTGCGGCCGTAATTGTTGGTAATTGAGCAAAGCTAATTGTAGAAATTAGTAAACTCATTAGAGTAATTGTTCTTTTCATAGTAGTAGTGTATTTTCTATTAACGTTTGTATTAGCGCACTAAATGTACTCGATTTCACCATAAAAAGCAAAACCTTCCCTCTAACAACGATCAGTCTTTCCGTTTGGTTTGGAAAAAACTTTTCATGAGTTCGGAAGCCTCACTTTCCATAATTCCAGAAGAAATTACTGTTTTCGGGTGATAAATCCCTGTATGTCGGCTTGCACCCCTTTTCTCATCAACCGCAGCGAACACTATTTTATCCAATTGTGACCAGTAGAGTGCCCCGCCACACATTGTACACGGCTCAAGTGTAACGTAGAGTGTACACCCTTTCAAATATTTACCCCCTAAAAAGTTCGCTGCTGCTGTGATTGCCTGCATTTCGGCATGGGCCGTAACATCGTTCAGCTTTTCTGTCAAGTTGTGGGCTCTGGCAATCACTTGCTTGTTTGCAACAATAACTGCCCCAACAGGAACTTCTCCTTCATCGTATGCTTTTTGTGCTTCCATTAGCGCTTGCTTCATGAAGTATTCGTCGTTGTATGGGCTTATCATCGTCTTATAAATTCTTCTTCAAAATTAACCAAATTATCCCCCCAACAATCGCTTATTGATTACATTTGCGTCATGAATCTCACCATTCCCAAACTCTCTAAAGGCGACAAAATAGCCATCGTAGCACCCGCTAAAACGATCGAAAAGGAACGTGTTCTTTATGCGAAAGCATTTCTTGAAGATAAAGGTTTTGAAGTTGTGATTGGCGAGCACTGTTATGGTGTTCATCATTATTTTTCTGGAACGCAGCAAGAACGGTTACATGACCTTCAGGCTGCATTAGACGACCCTGAAGTCAAAACAATTTTATGTGCGCGAGGTGGGTATGGCTGCGTTCAGCTAGTTGACAAAATTCAGTGGGCGTCAATGCTTCGATCTCCAAAATGGCTGATTGGATTTAGTGATGTCACTATTTTTCATTCACGGTTGAATATTCTTGGAATAAAGAGTATTCACGGCACAACACCTTTAAATTTTGCGGAGAATACGGAAGCCTCACTAGAAACCCTTCTTTCAGCGCTACAAGAGGATCAGTACAGTATTTCTTGTAATCATGTCGCTGCAAATAAATTAGGAACAGTTAACGGAAAACTCGTCGGTGGGAACCTTTCCATTCTCTATAGCTTACTCGGAACAAACGATCAAATCGATTACACAGACACCATTCTTTTTATTGAAGACCTTGCAGAATTTCTTTACGTTATGGACCGTATTTTTTATTCATTTGAAAAAGCAGGGGTTTTTGACAAGATAAAAGGCCTCATCATTGGAGGAATGACAAATATAAAAGACACGACAATCCCATTCGGATCAACCTTGGAGGAAATCATCCTTTCCCATTTTGAATACCGGAAAATTCCCGTTGCATTTGGTTTCCCTGCTGGACACATAAGTGATAATCGCGCCCTCCGCTTTGGGGAAATGGTAAACCTTTCTGTCACAGAAAAACAAACCCAGCTTGACTTTTTGGGCTAAAGCACGATAAACTTTCGCATCACGTGTTGTTCTTCTTGCTTAATCATAACCACATATGTTCCTGTAGAAAGTCCTTCTAATCGGAAGCCATCATCCGCAACGGACCACGTTCCAATATATGTCCCTTTGGCACTCGAAACAGTACATTTTGAGCCATTCGGCGCGTTAACAAAGATGGTTCCATGAGATGGGTTCGGAGACACAACCACTTTGCATTCGGCAAGAGCCCGTTGGTTTACTACTTTTTTGATTTCGTTTTCCTCTGTTTGTGCATACACTGACACGCACAAAAGAAATAGCGGGAGAAGTGCTATTTTCTTCATGTTCTTGGTTTTAACAGTTCGTATACCATTAAAACGCAAGGTGCTTTTTTGGTTACCAATTAGATGTCTTTATTTAAATTCAAAATAAATAGTAGCATCCATATAGTTAAAGTATGATGAACTGTTAAATTTGTAGGACAAATGTGTACACTATAAAAAACAGTCATGAGTAAATCAGGCATTTTAAAATCGACCATTGCACGAAAAGTAGCGATGGCTCTCTCTGCGTTTTTCCTAATGGTTTTTCTTCTTCAGCACCTCATCATCAACTCAACGTCGATGGTTAGTGCCGATACGTTCAACGACATTTCCCACTTCATGGGAACAAACTTCTTAATCCAATACATTTTGCAGCCCGTGTTGTTGTTCGGTGTTGTTTTCCACTTCATCATGGGATTCGTTTTGGAACTTAAGAATAGAAAGTCAAGAAGTGTTAAGTACGCGAAAAACAATGGAGCAGCAAACTCATCGTGGATGAGTCGAAATATGATCCTAACGGGAGTTGTTATTCTTGCATTTCTAGGTTTGCACTTTTATGACTTTTGGATTCCCGAATTGATAACCAAGTTTGGTCAAGGCAACTGGAGCGGTGTTGTTGAAGGTCATGAAGGGTTGCGCTATTTTGGCGAATTGCAACACAAATTTGTTGACCCAGTAAGAGTTGGTATTTACTGCCTCTCTTTCATTCTTTTATCATTACACCTGTTACATGGCTTTAGCTCTGCATTTCAGTCCGTAGGAGCGAACAATAAGTATACCCGAGGGTTGAAAAATTTCGGGATAGCTTATGCTGTTCTCGTTCCCCTAGGCTTCGTTGTTATCGCACTTTTCCATCATTTTAACCATTGTTAATAGACAATTACTATGGCAATCTTAGACGCAAAAATTCCAAAAGGTCCAATTAAAGATAAATGGACGACTTATAAAGACAAAATCAACTTAGTTAACCCTGCTAATAAACGTAATATTGATATTATCGTTGTTGGTACAGGTTTGGCTGGTGGTTCTGCCGCTGCTACTTTGGCTGAGTTAGGTTATAATGTGAAAGCATTTGCTTATCAGGACTCTCCCCGTAGAGCGCACTCTATTGCAGCGCAAGGAGGAATAAACGCCGCCAAAAACTACCAAGGTGATGGTGACTCAAATTACCGTTTATTTTATGATACTGTGAAAGGGGGCGATTACCGCTCTAGAGAAGCTAACGTTTATCGTTTGGCTGAAGTATCAGGAAACATCATTGATCAATGTGTTGCACAAGGAGTTCCATTTGCGCGTGATTACGGTGGATTATTGGACAACCGTTCGTTTGGCGGTGTATTGGTTTCACGTACGTTTTATGCAAAAGGTCAAACGGGTCAACAATTATTGTTGGGTGCTTATTCAGCAATGAACCGCCAAATAGCACGTGGTAAAATTGATATGTTCAACAGACATGAGATGTTGGATGTTGTTAAAATCGATGGTAAAGCTCGAGGAATCATTGCTCGAAATTTAATTACAGGAGAAATTGAACGTCATTCTGCACATGCCGTTGTAATTGCAACTGGTGGATATGGAAACGTTTATTTCTTGTCTACAAATGCTATGGGTTCTAATGCTACGGCTGCATGGAAAATCCACAAGAAAGGGGCATTCTTTGCCAACCCTTGTTTTACGCAAATTCACCCTACATGTATTCCGAGAAGTGGAGATTATCAATCAAAGCTGACCTTGATGTCGGAATCATTGAGAAATGATGGTCGAATTTGGGTTCCTGCGCGTATTGAAGATGCCAAAGCGATTCAACAAGGTCAATTGAAGCCAACTGAAATCGCGGAAGAGAATAGAGATTATTATTTGGAAAGAAGATATCCTGCATTTGGTAACTTGGTTCCACGTGATGTTGCGTCAAGAGCTGCAAAAGAGCGTTGTGATGCTGGTTTTGGTGTTAATGCAACAGGTGAAGCTGTTTATTTAGATTTCGCTTCTGCTATTCTCCGTTACGGAAAGGAACAAGCAAAGATTCATGGTATTAGTGATGCTTCAGAAGCTAAAATAATTGAATTAGGGAAAGGAATCATCGAAGAGAAGTACGGAAACTTATTTCAGATGTATGAAAAAATCATCGCTGAAAACCCATACGAGACGCCGATGATGATTTATCCTGCCACTCACTACACAATGGGTGGTGTTTGGGTTGATTACAACTTAATGACAACTGTACCTGGTTTGTACTGTATTGGTGAAGCAAACTTCTCTGATCACGGGGCAAATAGATTAGGAGCCTCAGCATTGATGCAAGGGTTAGCTGATGGATACTTCGTTCTTCCGTATACAATCGGTGATTACTTATCGAACGATATTCGAACTGGAGCGATTCCAACTGATACTCCTGAGTTTGATGAAGTTGAGAAGGAAGTAAAAACACGATTGGACTTTTTCGTCAATAATAAAGGAACCAAGTCAGTCGATTATTTCCACAAAAAGCTTGGTAAAGTAATGTGGGACAAGGTAGGAATGGCTAGAAATGAAAAGAATTTGAAAGAGGCCATCGCTGAAATAAAACAAATTCGCGAAGACTTCTGGAAAGACATAAAAGTTCCTGGAGGATTAAATGAAATGAACGTTGAATTGGAAAAAGCAGGAAGGGTTGCCGACTTCTTAGAATTGGGCGAGTTGTTTGCTTTGGATGCTTTAAACCGTAATGAATCTTGTGGTGGTCACTTTAGAGAAGAGTCTGTTGAAACAGAAGGACCTCAAAAAGGAGAGGCTTTGCGCGACGATACAAATTACAAGTACGTAGCTGCTTGGGAATACAAAGGAGAACCTAGCGAAGCTGTGTTGCACAAAGAAGAATTAGAATTTAACGATATTGAATTGAAAACTCGTTCATATAAATAGAGAAGACATGATGAATTTAACATTAAGAATCTGGAGACAAAAAGACTCAAACTCAAAGGGTCGAATGGTAGATTATAAAGTTACTGACATTTCAGAACACATGTCCTTCTTAGAAATGATGGACGTCTTGAATGAACAGTTGGTGAATTCTGGTGAAGAGCCTGTAGCTTTCGATCACGACTGTAGAGAAGGAATCTGTGGAATGTGTTCACTTTATATTAACGGTGAAGCACATGGTCCAGACAGGGCGATTACAACTTGCCAATTGCACATGCGATCGTTTAAAGATGGTGACACAATAACAATTGAACCATGGAGGGCTACTGCATTCCCAGTCATTAAAGATCTTATTGTAGACAGAATGGCCTTAGAAAGAATTCAGCATGCTGGTGGATTTATTTCGGTCAATACTTCTGGAAATACGCAAGATGCAAATTCGCTTCCCATCTCTAAGATCAATGCTGACGAGGCAATGGATGCTGCAGCATGTATTGGTTGTGGAGCCTGTGTTGCAACGTGTAAAAATGCATCAGCAATGCTGTTTGTAGGAGCTAAAGTATCTCAATATGCTTTATTACCTCAAGGTCAAGTTGAAGCGAAAGAACGCGTTTTAAACATGGTCGCTCAAATGGACAAGGAAGGTTTTGGAAATTGCACAAATACCGGAGCTTGTGAAGTAGAGTGCCCAAAGGGTATTTCTCTTGAAAATATCGCACGAATGAATCGTGAATATTTGAAAGCTTCTATTCTATCTAAATAAACAGCTCCAACATATTGATAATGAAAGGCTGGCAACTCCAGCCTTTTTTCTTTTCTATCTGTGTGATATCTAACGAAAAGTTTTTTTAAAATAGTTTAATAGTTGTAACTTTACGTAACTAAAATTTATTCTATGAAAAAAATATTACTTTCTTTAGTTGTTGTTGCGTCTAGCTTTGGGGCACAATCACAAGTTGTTGTAGCAGGGGTTTCGCCCGCTGCTGTGCAAGGAAATTATGACTTCGGAGTACAAGCGAATGCGGGATGGCCTTCGTACACTGCAGGGTCCACTACTGGCGAGTTTTGGGGCATGACCATTGACTTTGGTATCCCTGGAACATTTATTATGGACACGTTGATGCTTGCAGAGACTGGTGAACCAGGATTAAACCCACAGGGGAATCCAATTTCTCAGGAAGCATGTGATACAGTGATCAATGACCTTACTGGTAAAATTGCTGTTGTTTATCGTAACACATGTGACTTTGCTTTAAAAGTAAAGATGTGTGAAGATGCTGGTGCAATTGCGGTTATCATTATCAATCGTGAAGATGACACAAACCTGATTATGACGGCAACGGATACAGGTGAAGGGCCAAACACAACACTTCCAGCCGTGATGGTTTCAAACGTCACTGGTAGTCTTTTAGTTGGTGAAATGGCTGCAGGTCCAGTTGTTATGCTAATTGGTAACAAGATTAGTGCATTTACAGATGATGTTGGTGCCAATAGAGGAGAGCTTTTAATTTCCCCTTACGGTGGTGCTAACAGCATGCTTGATAACGGTTTTGATTTAGGAATACAGTTGTACAACTTTGGTAGTAACCCTCAAAGTAACATTACTGTTACCGCAACGATTGATGGTCCTTCTGGACAGGTGTATAACAATGTTATCAATGCTCCAACAATGAATATGGAAGACACACTTTCTATCTTCAACGGAAATCCTTACGCATTCCCTCCTTTTGATTTAGGTGGAATTGGGAACTACCCTGCTGGTGACTACACACTAACGTATTCTATTGATCTAGGTGTTCCAGATTTATCTGATTTTGACAATGTTTTTGTTTCAACATTTACAGTAAATCCTGATGTAATTTCTTTAGCTGGAATTGATGGATCAAATATTCCAGTTTCAACTGGTAATCCAAGTAATACTGAAGGTGAGTACCAAAGCTGTATGTTCTTTCAGGATCCAGATGCTGGAAACTTAGGACTTCTAGGTGTTCACCTTACCCCTCATGCTGATTCTGCTGAACTATTGGTAGGTGAAGAGATTTTCGTAAATATTTATGAGTGGAACGATGCATGGGTTGATTTGAATGACCCTAACTATGTAGGTGGAGCAAACAACGATTGGTTTACGCAATTGAGTAATGTTGCATTTGAAGCATACTATCCACAATCAATTGCTGAAAATGATGTTTCACAGTATGTTCCTCTTACAACTCCGATTCCTTTAGTTAGTGATCAGCGTTATTTAATATGTACGCAAACGTTTAACCCTGAAATTAAGTTTGGGTATGACAATGGTTTAAACTACGACGGAAACCAAGGGATTTCAGCAATGCCTATATCTCCTATCGCTGTTGAACAAACTGCTGGAACTTTAACATGGTTTACTGGTGGATGGAACGGATCTTCTGCTCCATCAATTGGACTTAAGGTTGTTGATGTTGCTGTGCTTGGGTTGGATGATGTTTCAACGCTGTCTGCAAAAGCATACCCAAATCCTGCAAATGACGTTGTTACTGTTTCTGTTGAAGCAAATGGTAACGCATCACTTACAGTTACAGATATCGCTGGAAAACATGCGATGGAATCAGAGCTTACATTGGTGAATGGAAGCGTAACTGTAGACATTTCAGCTTTGGATGCTGGTGTTTATATCTTCAACCTTCTTTTGGAGGATGGACAAACATCACAGTTCAATGTTGTTAAAAAGTAATTTTTCTTAAACTTAAACACAGAAAAGGGGGCTTTCGACCCCCTTTTTTTATTTATTCAACGTCGATTAAAAATTGAATGATAAACCAAATGTCAATGGATATATTTCTGTTGTTTTCCCATCATCAAACAAGGGAAGTAAACTGTACGTTGCAAATGCTCCAAAGTCTGAGTAGCCCAGTCGAACTGTCGCATCAAGCTTGAAAGAATTCAACCCATAACGTCCTTTTTCCTTCTGCACAAATTCTTTCCCATCAAACTCTCCCTTTCTCTTTATTTTCGAAGTCATTCTAACACCTCCAATAACACCTGTAGCAAAATAGAAACTCTTGTTCGCCTTTGCATTGGTATTGAACTCTAGCAAAAGTGGAAGAGTTAGGTATGATGCCTTCAATTTATTCTTTGAATACGTGTTCACCGTATCAATCATCGCCAAGAGCGTATCAGGCGTGTCTGAGAGCACGTAATTGTTCTTAAAAGCCACAGAGGTAAAACTAAACCCTAAACCTGTTGTGAGCCCAACATATGGCGTCCCAAAATTGAATTTGTGTTCAAGGAAGTTAACGTTCCACGTTTGCGATCGTGCAGCATCATTCTTCCAATAAGGATAATCGGCGAATGTGTTGTCAAAGTTTTGATCCATTAACATCGAAAAACCAAAATCGATTCCTGCCCAGTGTGCTTCACTACGTTTCTTTTTCTTTTCATTTAAAAGAGAGTCTTCCTCACTCATGAAAAAATCTTCATCTTCTTCCTCATCACCATGGTCAACAATAATAAATTCTACCTTTCCGGCATTCATTCGCATTGTGTCCGCTGCTTTGTCTTTCTCTTCTTCCTGACCTATCGCTGGTAAAAAAAACATCAGCGAGGCTGCAATAATGTATACTTTCTTCATGTTATTTTGATTTGCTTTCCCGTAAGACTGATGAGTCTTTGAAAAGTTACAGCTCAATCCCAATTATCTATAAAATCGTCGAGATCTCTTCTGTCTTTCTTTGATGGTTTTCCTGTTCCATTATCGCGGTAAGCACTCTGAGACAGTTGATAGAGGCGATATTTTTCACGCTCTTCGTCTGTGGTAATGTCTATGATATAATCGGGAACTAATTTAGCCCCAACACGGTTTTTCAGCAACCCAATTATGCGAAAAGTATATATAGCCGTGTGTTTTATAATCTGTATTTCATCACCAAGCTTCACTTCCTTTGAAGCCTTCACTTGTGAGTTGTTGAGCTTTATTTTTCCTTTGCTAACAGCATCCGTTGCTTTTGATCGGGTTTTGGCCAGTCGAACACACCAAGCAAACTTATCAACCCTGCAGCTCATCTTTAATTCGTTTAGGAAGAGATTTAAAAATGAGGCTGTAAGAATCGTCTATTAGCTCCTGAATAAGTTGGTAGGGAACGTCAGCATCAACTGAAACAGTGTTCCAATGCGTTTTGTTCATGTGCCAACCAGGCTTCACACCATCGTATGTTTCACGTAAATCAATTGACTTTTCAGGATCACACTTCAAGTTTATAGAAACGAAGTTGTCTATGCCTGCAAGGGCAAACATCTTACCTCCAACTTTAAAGACAAGTGTGGTTTCATCGAAAGGAAAGCCTTCCGTCACACCCTGTTTACTTAAACAATAATCTCTAAAGTCTTCTACATTCATCTTAATGCAAAGCTGGAGCGTCCTTATATTTCCCCAATCTGTAAAGCATTTTTGCGTGACCTAGAAGCGCACCTCTAAATGTTTTGTGCGTGTAATAAGGCAAGTTGTATTCAAAGGCCGTATCTCTCACGATATCCGAAATCTTTCTATAGTGAACGTGACATATATTCGGAAACAAATGATGTTCTATTTGGTAATTCAATCCACCCACATACCATGAGAAGATTCTCGCTTTAGGCGCAAAGTTCGCTGTGTTCATTAACTGATTCGCAGCCCAGTCAAGCTCGATGCTTCCGTCTTCATCTGGTGATTCAAACGTAGATGTAGGAACAACGTGCGCTGGCTGGAAAATTGCCGCTAGCGTCAACCCTGCCACAAAATGCATTAATACAAACCCTAAAATGGTTCCCCACCATGGTAGACCTGAAAAAATGAGTGGTAAACCGAGTGTTGCGGCAAGGTAGACTGTTTTCGTTGAAATCAAAGTCCACAAAAAACGACGGCTACTTAAGCCTTGTGTCTTAATAAGGTCTTTATTCTTATAGCGCTTCCATTGAGAATAATCTTTAGTGGTAGCCCACATCAAAGTCATCATTCCATACAAAAACCACGCATAGATAAATTGGAACCGGTGCCCTTTCAATAGTTTTTGCTCTGGAGAAAAGCGCATTAAAGGATCAATTTGAATGTCTTCATCCATCCCGCTAATGTTAGTATAGGTATGGTGCAGAACGTTGTGCTGTATTCTCCAGTTCACATCACTACCCCCAACTAACCATATTAGCTTACCCAAGAACATATTTACGTATTTATTCTTAGAGTAGGCACTGTGGTTGGCATCATGCATTATCGACAGACCGATACCTGCCATTCCGAAGCCCATCAAAAGCCACATCATCATGATGATCCATGTGCTTTCAAAATAAGTGAGTATTAAAATGAATGGTACGAAATAAAGCGATACCATGAATATGGTTTTCAATACCATGTTCGTGTTTGCGTATCGGGAAAGATTATTGTCTTTGAAGTATTGACTTACGCGCTTACGCACTACCTTGTAAAAATCGTCATCACCTGTAGGTGAAAATTTAACTTGGTTTATTTTCATAGTTTCTGAAATAAGGATTTCAGTACAAAAATAACGCTTAAATGCCCGACATCGCACATTTAATCAAACATTTTAAACGTCACTCTGTTAATCTTACCACATAAAATTCACAGTAGCGGTATACATTAATCGCTATTTTTACGTTTAATTTCTCGTTCATTTACGCAAAACCAACGGTTTCCATGCTTCCATATTGTCAAGATTATTTCAATAGAATTCGCTTCAAAACATCCGTTGTTTCAGTCGGAAAAGTGCTGCTTGGTGGAGATTACCCTATTCGAGTTCAGTCAATGACAACAGCGGATACCATGGACACAGTAGGGTCTGTTGAGGAGTCTATTCGGATGATTGATGCAGGTTGTGAAATCGTTCGACTTACAGCGCCAAGTAAAAGGGATGCAGAGAACTTGAAAGTCATAAAAGCTGAGCTGCTTTCACGGGGGTATTCAAGTCCACTGGTTGCTGATATTCATTTTACTCCCAATGCAGCAGAAATAGCCGCTGATATCGTCGAAAAGATCCGTGTAAACCCAGGAAACTACGCCGATAAGAAGAAATTTGAAGAGCTAGACTATACGGATGAATCATACGAACAAGAACTTGAGCGAATAGAAGAGAAGTTTACACCGCTGGTTTTAAAGTGTAAAAAGAATGGTATTGCCATGCGTATTGGTACAAACCACGGTTCGCTTTCGGACCGAATTCTTAGTCGTTATGGAGACACTCCTCAAGGAATGGTTGAGTCTGCTATGGAGTTTTTACGTATTTGTGTTAAACATGATTACCACAACCTCGTGCTTTCCATGAAAGCGAGTAATACCCTTGTTATGGTTCAGGCATACAGGTTGCTCGTAGCAGTTATGCGTGAAAACAACATGAACTATCCTCTACACCTTGGTGTAACAGAAGCTGGTGATGGCGAAGATGGAAGAATCAAGTCCGCCGTAGGAATTGGAGCATTATTGGAAGATGGTTTAGGTGATACCATTCGCGTTTCACTGACCGAAGATCCTGAACATGAAATTCCTGTGGCCAACAAGCTTTTGGAAAAATACGCTCCTGAAAATAGAAATGACCTCAACATAGATGCGCCATTTTCAGAATTAACTTATGATCCATATTCGTATACGCGCAGAAAAACAATCAACCTTGGAAACATTGGAAGTGATCACGTTCCTGTAGTTGTTGGAAGTCTGAATGATGTTTCTGAAATAAAGCCTTCACACCTGTTTGGTTTTGGGTACAACTACTCTATTCCCCTCGACAAATGGAACATTTCCGATTTAGCTGCAGATTATATTTTCGTTGGCTCCAATGAAATTCCTTTCGAGCTTCCTGGAACGCTTTCCATCATTTGCAGTTATAATTCTTGGGCCCAATCACAGAAGGAAAAAGCGAGACACTTTCCGCTTATTGAAAAAGATCAGCTTCCGTTAATCCCCAAAAACCAGAAAGCATTTCTTCGCATTCAAGCAGAAGATTTTGACGTGGAAGATCTTCAACAGTATCCAAACCTTGTAATTGTGTTGGATAGTCGCTACACGAACAAACAACAGTTGTTTCGCTATTTTTTGTTAAATTATGCGGAAAACAGTATTTTAAACCCCGTTATTTTTACCTCACAACCATCTACAAACGACCAAGAACAATATCAACTTTGGTCTTCAGCAGATCTTGGAGGAATGTTCATCGATGGGTTTGGTGACGGTATTTGGTTACAAGGAGCTGTTCCCGTTCAACTCAAAAACACGACATCTTTCGGAATTCTTCAAGCAACGCGCACACGCATTTCGAAAACAGAATATATATCATGTCCCTCTTGTGGAAGAACCCTTTTCGACCTTCAAGAAACGACAGCAAAAATTAGAGAGCGAACATCTCATTTGAAAGGAATTAAAATCGGAATAATGGGATGCATCGTAAATGGTCCCGGAGAAATGGCCGACGCCGATTATGGATATGTTGGAACTGGACCAGGAAAAATTCATTTGTACAAAGAAAAGACTGTCGTTCTAAAAAATGTTCCCGAAGAAAATGCTGTTGAATCACTCATCGAATTAATTCGAGAAAACGGAGATTGGATCGATCCCGTAAGCTAAAATCACAAGAATCGTCTGGTTTTTCATTGATTTATTTGTAAATCAACGAGTTATGTGCCCCAAAAAAACACCCTCAGAATTTAACGATCGAGAAAAAAATAAGCGTCGGTACCACAAACAAGGAAATGTCTCCTTAAATCGCTTTAAAACACGAAATGGAGTCCATTAAACAGCTTATCTACCCAGAAAAACGAGTAAAACGGAAACATCACTCGGAGAAACTCCACTTATTCGAGAAGCTTGTCCAATTGTTCTTGGTTTAAGCGCACTCAACTTTTCCTTAGCCTCTGCACTTAAGCTCGCCAATTTTGAAAATTCCATATCATCTGGAATTGTTACTTCTTCCAAACGATTCATTTTTTGAGCAACATTTTCTTCGCGGCTTATATAGCCTTCATACTTAAGTTGTATTTCTGTTTGCGAAACAATGTCAGCATTATCCTTTGTTAACTCTTCTGCTAACAACTTCGAATCGACACTTATTTCAAGAACATCCCCCATTCCTATTTTCGGACGTGAGATAAGCGAACTCAATTTTACTTGCTGATCAATTGGTGCACTTCCCTTGCTCTCCAATAACTCATTTGCCTTATCAGGAGCAACACCTTCTTTTCTGAGAGACTTTTTTAACTTCTCCGTACCAGAAATTTTCGTTTCAACTTTTCTCAACGCTTCATCCGTAGCTAAACCAAGTGAATGCCCAATAGCCGTAAGTCGAATATCAGCATTGTCTTGCCTCAACAGAATACGATACTCTGCTCTACTCGTAAACATTCGATAAGGCTCATCTGTACCTTTAGTTATAAGGTCATCAATAAGCACACCTATATATGCCTCACTGCGCGACAATATAAACTCACCCTGATCTTTAATTTTTCTATGCGCATTGATACCAGCCATCAAACCTTGACAACCTGCTTCTTCATACCCCGTAGTTCCATTTATTTGTCCTGCGAAATACAACCCTTCTACATTTTTTGTTTCAAGTGTGTGCTTCAATTGTGTTGGAGGAAAGTAATCGTATTCAATTGCGTACCCGGGACGAAACATTTTCACATTTTCAAAACCAGGAATTGTCTTCATTGCTTTATACTGAACTTCCTCTGGCAAGGACGTACTAAATCCATTCACATATATCTCAACAGTATTCCAGCCTTCTGGCTCCACAAAAATTTGGTGACGATCTCTGTCCGCGAATCGGTTTATTTTATCTTCAATGCTTGGGCAGTACCTTGGTCCTGTTCCACTAATTGCTCCATTAAACATTGGTGACCTATCAAACCCTTCTTTTAAAAACTCATGAGTAGTTGGGTTTGTATATGTAATATGACAGGCTCTTTGTTTAGAAAGCGCTTTTGTGTTTGTAAAACTAAACTTGGACGGAACTTCATCGCCGGGTTGTTCTTCCATTAATGAATAATCAAGCGAACGGCCATCAACTCTTGGAGGGGTTCCTGTTTTCATTCTTCCCGTTTCGAAACCGAGATCAACTAAATGTTCTGTGATTCCGGTCGCAGAACTTTCTCCTGCTCGCCCTCCGCCAAATTGTTTTTCACCCAAATGAATCAACCCATTTAAAAAGGTTCCATTCGTTAGAATAACAGCCTCAGCTTTTATCTCCATTCCAATTGCGGTCTTCACACCAACAACCCTATTGTTTTCAACAATAAGTCCGTTGCACATGTCCTGCCAAAAATCAACATTTGGATTTCTCTCCAACAACAAACGCCACTCCTCCGCAAACTTCATTCTGTCGTTTTGTGTTCTCGGCGACCACATTGCTGGGCCTTTCGACTTGTTGAGCATTCGGAATTGAATCGCACTCAAATCACTCACGATTCCAGACCCTCCCCCTAGCGCATCAATCTCACGAACAATCTGACCTTTGGCCACACCGCCCATTGCTGGGTTGCAACTCATTTGTGCAATCGTATTCATGTTCATTGTAACAAGAAGAACTGAGCTCCCCAATCGCGCAGCAGCATTTGCAGCTTCACAACCTGCGTGCCCACCACCAACAACTACAACATCGTATTTTTTAATCATTCAAAATGTTTCACGTGGAACTATTTGGCATTTTTGTTGCCGCACAAAATTACAACTCTTTCACTAAACTATGTTTCACGTGAAACTATAATTTCTAATGCTTTATTTTCTTGTGCCTTCATTTCAGTAGACTCTTCATTCGTCTTGTCTTTAAACCCTAACAAGTGCAAAACACCATGTACAACCACACGGTTCAACTCACTCAAAAACTCAACCTTTTCAACTTCAGCATTCTCACGAACACGATCAATAGAAACAAAAAGATCCCCTGAAACATCACTCTCAGAATAGTCGAAAGTGATTATATCTGTATAATAATCATGATCCAAATGCGTCCTGTTTAATTCCAATAAATATTCGTCAGAACAAAAAATCAGGCTAACCTCTCCTAACAAATTGCAATGTGAAACACAAACCTCAGAAAGCCATGAAACAAAAAATTCTGGATTTAAATCCAGAACTTCTGTGTCCTCAAAAAATATGTTTACCACTACTTTTTCGTAAAATAAATATCTACTTCTGTCCCTCCATTATTGAACTCAACTTCCTCAGATAAAGACTTCATCAAATAGATGCCCCTTCCATTCTCCTTCTCAATATTCTCAGGAGCTGTTGGATCCGGCAATTGATTAAAATCAAATCCCTCCCCGTAATCCTTTACACTAAAACAAAAATCCGATTCTTTATCGCCAACCAAAAGATCAACATTTAAATCATCACTCATTTTGTTCCCGTGTTGAATTGCATTGTTAACTGCTTCCGTAACCGCGATTAAAACATTTCCATAGTAATCTTCATTCACTTGGAGCTTCGCACACACATCATCAATTAACACTTCTACTTTACTGATTGACCCAAAATCTGAGGGAATAGATAAGCTATCAATTTTAACAAACCCGTCTTTCATACACTCTTTTAAATATTACAATACCCTATTGAAATATTCATTCGCTCTGTCCTTATAGTACTTCTTATAAGCCGGATCAACAGACCGCAATAATTCAATTTGCTTAAGTTTCTCCTTGTTATACTCATCAAATCGAATTTGGTTACCATTATTCTCATTTTTTCCTTCCGTAGACTCACGCTTCTCATCCAAACCTCTCTCCATCATCGCTTTCTCGCTTTCCAACAAGCGCGTCAATATGCGTTTCTGACGCTCAACAAGATTGTTACCAAGTCGCTTATTAATAAGGTCTCGCTCCTGCTCTTCTAACTCTTGAATCAACGGATTCAATTTGTCCCCTGAGCCCTTTCCGTCCTTATTCATTTTATTCCGCATCTCCTCTAACCTTCTACGCATCTCCGACTGCTGTGCAGCCATCTTAGCTACCTCTTTGCTTCCCATACCAAGCCCACCAGGTTTGCCTTGACCAGGTGTCATACCACCTTCGCCACCCGGCTCTTTTCCTCCAGGTTCTTTTCCTCCGGGTTTCTTCCCACCAGGTTGCGACCCCTTCTTCATTTGCTCAAGCTGCTTTTTCAGCATCTCCTTCATGTCGCCAGGACTAGATCCCTTACCGGGTTTTGGACTACCATTTCCTCCAGGCTTACTGCAACTACCCGACCCTTTCATCATGCTCTGCATTTGCTGTTGCATTTGTTGAAGCGATTCATTTAGCATTAAAGCAAGGTTGTTATAAGAAGTCATTACATACTGCTGATGAATCAATAAATCTTGACGTAGACGTTCATCAATGTCTTCCAAAATAAGTTCATGGTTAACGTTTATCGTGTTCAACTCACCGTCAATAAACTTTGCAATTTTAGGCTGTCTACCTGCTAATGCTCGCAAGCTATCATTTACAACTTTCGTGTCACTAACTATTCTACGTTGCTTTCTACCATGCTTACGATACGCTGGGTCTTTGCTGTTTACACGTTCGAAACTCTTCATTACATCCTCCTGTTCGAAACTAAGACTTACCAAACTCTCCAGAATATTCCTTAGTAAATCTATGTCCTCTTGCTGTTGTTCTTGATTGGCTTGTTCCTGCATGGCATTCAAATTATCTGCCATTTCCTTCATCTTATCAGACGCACCTTTTTGACTTTCTCCAGCCTTCTTTCCTTTGTCTTTTTCAAGCTGATCTTTGGATTCATTAAGGTCTTCTTTTACTTCTTCGCTCTTCTCCTTACCTTCTTCAAGACCCAATTCCATCGGTCTATCCAACTCCTTGTTTAAACTGTCCAGCTGATCAAGGTCCTTCTTCAATTCATCAAAAGCATCATTAATATCGTCCTGCTTCTTTACGTCCTCTTCACCTATATCCTTCTTACCTTCGGTTTCCTTTCTCAATTCATCCTGCTCCTTTGCAAGCTCTTTTAGCTCCTCTTCAATATCGTCAATCTTCTCATTAACTTGTAATTTTTTGAGCATCTCGAGACTTCTGTCCAACTGATCTTTCATCTCTTCAGAAGTCATCTCTAGTTGGTCTAAATTCTCTTCTACAGCATTCTCATTTTGCTGCTTCATGAGTTCCTCTAGCTGCTCTAGAAGGTCCTTCATTTCATCGTCCATTAGTTCCTCAAGCAACTCATTTATTAACTCTTGTTGCTCCAACAACTGCTCATCCATTTCAGACAGCTGATTCTTCTCCTCAACACTATTACTCATCTCCTCTTGAATCATTTCAAGATCTTCCAGTAAAGACTTGTGCTCTTCTTGTAGCTGTTTAACTTGATTCTGCTTGTTCCAATCTGACTGCTTAGAGTTCATCGCCTCCTTTCTTAATCTATCAAGATCCTCTTTAAACTTTTCAGCCTTATTCAACACTTTTGCTAAGTCGTCCTTCGTCTTTTCCTGATCCTCTTCACGTGACTCATTTAACTCCTCAAGCGTTGGTAATTGATATTGAAACGAACGGCTTTTGGTAGACTTACTTCCATTAACACCATCATTATCCGAAACAACAAAATAGTACTCTATCCGATCCTTAAGCTTTATGTCCTCACGTCTAAAATCTACGGCAAAATTAAACGGCGACTCCGTACCAAAGACCTTCGATACTCCCATCGTTTCAGTTCGAGACTTTCCGTTTTCGCTTGTGATTTTATAGACAAAGTTTAAGTTGTTCAACCCATAATCGTCGCCGGCCATTCCTGAAAAATACCGAATTCCATCCTTTACAGAATCTTGCACTTCTTCAACCTGAACTGTTGGATAATCATCTTTAATTACATCAACCAAGAACGTTGTTGTGTCACGTTTGCCGCTTTGCTTATTATTCAAAACAATCAACCCTTTAGTGTTGGTAATGAGCTTTTTACGTAATGAAAACCCATCTTTCGTGAAAGTTTCCTTCTTCTCATTTAACCAAAACTCAACCCCTTTGCTATTCTTTGTTAATACACTCCAAACAACTTCCGTTCCTTCTGGAAGGGTTAAGTCTCCAGCGTTCTCAATAACTTCCTTCTCTCTACCTAAATACGTTGGATAGATTAGTGTTGCTTGCAGCTTTCCTATTGCTGTTTTTGCGATTACCGAAACAGAGTACTTATCACTGCTAAATCCATTTGCTTCAAAGGAAAAATCTATATCGTTTCTTACTTGTACAAGTTTACCTTGAAATTTATTCTTTGTAACCCTTGTCAGTAAAAAACGCCCTTGTTCTGACTCAACAAAAACCTTCTCGGGAAGACCATTTCCCACAAGTTCCAACTCAAAAAGATAATCTTCCCCTTCTTCAATACTTTGTTTATCCACCAATAAATTGAACTCAAACGGCGCAGGAATATCATAAGTACTCGTGAAGTTTACTACTCGCTCAGTACCCTGTGTTAACAAGGCTGGACTAAAAACACCTATAGCAAACAGGATTAAAACGATTGGTAAAACCCATGTTAAGTACCTTCTGTTGGCTCCTATATCTATCGCTTCTGTAAATGGAACAACACTCATTGAAGAGCTCCGTTGCTGAACACTTGCATTCAACAACTCAAAGTCAGCTGAATTTTCATCCATTTGATCACTTAACTGTAAGGTATTCAACAGTCTATCTGATATTTTTGGAAAAAAACGTCCGATAATTTTAGAGGCTTGGTAGCGATCAATCCGTTGCCCATAAGATTTAAGTCTCAACGTTGGCACAACAATGTACTTTCCTAAAATATAGGTGTTTACTCCTAAAAAACTGAACAGTAGAGCCCCTCTAACCAGGGAGTTAAAATGTCCGAAAAACTCAAGGGTAATTACAAATAAATACGACAAGACCAGTATACCAGTAAATAGCAATAAGCCTTTCACAAGTTGGTTCTTGTAAAACTTACGGATAAACGCGTCAATTTGCGATATTAGTCTGTCAAATGCACTCATATATTCAATCGGGACTTACTAAAATACGACTTTAGCGTGTAAACCCCACAATATTAACGTTTATTAAACTTACAATCGTAAGCCAACTTCGTTCATTTTTATCTTTCGTTGGTTTTCTTTTTCATCTATTCTCTATCTTTGCCGCGATCTTAAACATTTAAAGACTATGTCAGAAAAGCCAGTTCGTGTTCGTTTCGCCCCATCTCCAACAGGACCATTACACATGGGAGGAGTGAGAACAGCACTCTATAATTACCTCTTCGCTAAGAAGCATAACGGCACATTTGTAATTCGTATCGAAGACACAGATCAAACACGATTCGTTCCTGGTGCACAAGATTACATCATGGATGCTTTAAGCTGGTGTGGAATTATGCCAACAGAAGGGCCTGGTCTTGGTGGTGATTTTGGTCCATACGTTCAATCTGAGCGCAAAGAAATGTACCGTCCTTATGCCGAGCAGTTGGTGGAAAACGGAAGTGCATATTATGCCTTCGATTCTGCTGAAGATCTCACAGAAATGCGTGAGCAAGCAAAGCAAATGGGAATGCCAAACTGGCAATACAATAGCGTTACACGTGGATCAATGAAGAATTCTGTTTCTCTTTCTTCTGATGATGTAAAACAGCGGATTGAAAACGGAGACCCTTATGTGGTCCGAATGAAAATGCCGCGTAATGTAGATATTCGCTTCGAAGATGAAATTCGAGGGTGGGTCGTTGTGAACACAAATAATCTGGATGATAAGGTTTTGTTTAAGTCTGATGGTATGCCAACCTATCACTTGGCAAATATCGTTGATGATCACACAATGGAAATTAGCCACGTAATTAGAGGAGAGGAATGGCTTCCTTCAGCACCGCTTCATGTTATGTTGTATGATGCTTTTGGATGGGAGTGCCCCAAGCTTGCTCACTTACCATTATTACTTAAGCCTGATGGAAACGGAAAGCTTTCGAAAAGAGATGGTGATCGACTCGGGTTTCCAGTCTTTCCTACAAATTGGAAATCAAGCGAAGGTGAAATCTTTTCTGGATATCGTGAAAATGGTTATTTCCCTGAGGCATTCATTAATATGCTTGCTTTTCTTGGGTGGAACCCAGGAACGACACAGGAACTCTTTTCTTTGGAGGAATTGGTTTCTGCTTTTTCATTGGAACGTGTTTCCAAAGCGGGTGCTAAATTTGACCCTGACAAGACAAAGTGGTTTCAGCAACAATATTTAAGATCCACAGATGATGCCATTCTCGCAGAAAAACTCGCTAAAGAGTTGGATGGCAATTACGACCTAAGCACATTGACACATGTTTGTCGATTGATGAAAGAGCGTGCAACATTTGTAAAAGACATCTGGACTGAAGGTGCGTTTCTTTTGGAACGCCCTACCACCTATGATGAAAAAACAGTTAACAAGCGTTGGAAAGAAGCTACGACTCCTCTTCTTAAAGAATGGAGGGAGGAACTCGCTGGCCTTGAAGATTTCTCTGCCGCTAACGTTGAAGTAGCCTTCAAATCATTTATAGAGGCGCGTGAATTGGGCGTTGGCGCTGTACTCTCCCCTTTCAGGTTGCTAATTACTGGTCAGGCTGCTGGTCCAAGCATGTTCGATATTTCTGAGTTTCTAGGAAAAGAAGAGTCCCTTGAGCGAATTGACCTTGGTTTATCAACAATTCAAGCATTAAAAGCTCAAGCATGATTCATACCGTTGAGCTTAATGGTGTAAAAGTCTATGCTTTCCATGGTTGTCTTCCTGAGGAGGCAAAAATAGGTGGGCACTACGTTGTAGATCTTTCTGTTCAAACTAATTTTGAAAAAGCCGCAGAAACAGATGAGCTAATTGATACTGTGGACTACGTAGTGCTAAATAAAATTGTAAAAGAAGAAATGGCTATTCGTTCGAAGCTTATTGAACACGTTGGTCAGCGCATTGTAAACAGAATAAAGAACGACGTTGAAGGTGTTGATTCTTTGAGGGTTAAAGTCACAAAAGTTTGTCCTCCGATTAACGGAGACGTAAACAATGTTGCAATAATAATTGAAGGGTAGAGCGAACTTTTAATTTTTTCTTACATTTGCCCTGAAAACAATGGTCTCGTGGCCGAGTGGCTAGGCAGTGGTCTGCAAAACCATCTACAGCGGTTCGAATCCGCTCGAGACCTCTAAAAGAACCCTGACTTTAATTAGTCGGGGTTTTTGTTTTTACACCGTTTTATCATTTCCTCCGCAATATTTCTTTTCACAAGATTGTTCCTAACTTAGTAGCTCCTATTTTTATGCATTATGAACGATCATTATGATGTTGTTATTCTTGGCGGCGGACTAGCGGGGCTAACTTTGACAATTCAATTAAAAAGAGCAAACCCAGAGCTTTCTATTTTAGTACTTGAAATGCGTGGCGAAAATGCTCCTAACTCAACTCATAAAGTTGGTGAGTCTACTGTTGAATTAGGAACACATTACTTGCGAGAGGTTCTTGATTTAAAAGACTACTTGGACGAAAAACAACTTCCGAAACACGGTCTTCGGTTTTTCTTTACACCACAACATAAAGAAGATATTTCTAAACGCGTAGAGCTTGGTCCTCGTGAGTTACTACCTGTTCCTAGTCATCAATTGGACCGAGGAACATTTGAAAACGAACTCGTTCGGCTATGCAGAGAACTTGGAGCGGATGTTCTTCTCGGTGCCAAAGTAAAAAATGTAGACCTCAACGAAACCAAACACACGGTTGAATACACAAAAGGTGAGAGCGTTGTTTCAAAAACGGCACAATGGGTTGTTGATGCTACTGGCCGGTCAAGCTTTTTGAAGCGTAAACTTGGATTTAAAAAAGACCTTGACCACGGAATAAACTCAGCATGGTTTAGGGTGAAGGGTGAAATAGATATTGACGATTGGTCAGAAAATAGTGCCTGGAGTTCTTATGTTCAACCAGGGCTTCGAAGGCTGAGTACTGTCCACTTCATGGGTGAAGGATACTGGGTTTGGTTTATTCCACTCGCTACAGGAAACACAAGTATTGGTATTGTTGCTGACCCTGTTCATCATCCTTTTGACACGTACAACAAGTTTGAAAAAGCCATGGACTGGCTGAAAGAAAATGAGCCCCTTTGCTATTCTGTTCTCGACAAAAAGCGTGAGGACCTGCTCGATTTCCGCGTTCTTAAACACTTCGCCCACTCTTCTGAAAAGCTGTATTCAACTGACCGTTGGGGAGTAACTGGAGAGTCTGGTGTTTTTCTGGATCCTTTTTATTCTCCAGGCACTGACTTCATAGCGTTGAACAATACTTTTTTGGCTGACCTTATCCTCCGAGACAAACAAGGAGAAGATATTCACCTTCGGACAAACGTCTATGAGCGCACACACTTTGCTTTGTTTGAAAACTGGGTACCCATTTACCAGAATATGTATTCTATGTGGGGACTCACACAAACAATGGTCTTGAAAATCTTTTGGGACTGGGCAACATATTGGTCTGTCCCCACCCTGCTTTTTACAAACGAAGGATATACTAATATTTTAGTTTTGCGTGACCTATTCGCATCTGAAGGGTGTATTGGTCAAAAATTTGGTCTGTTAAACGGTCAAATGCAGCAGGTTTTTTCGCAGTGGGCAGATTATGACACAGAAACATTTACAAACCGATACATTGATCCATTCGATGTAGAATATTTGCGTGATTTCCATAAAGGAATTGATGAGCGCCATACGACACAAGAGCTTATTAAAAAGGTACACGAAAACATGGATGTTCTTGAAGCTGTGGCTACAGAAGTCTTCCGCTTAATGAGCAATAAAATCTACGGAACGTCAATGGAAATGAAAGTTGATCCGTATACGATGTCTCTTGAAAGTTGCCCAAAGGTTGCTGAAGAAGGCGTTCTTGCAAGCCAAAAAATTAAAGATCAGGTTCACGTTATGTGGTTCTACTCACTAAAATAAAACGATTGGCTGTCAGCGATAGAATACAACAAATGCAGCATATTTTTCAGGAGATAAAACAATCTCCAGAAAGTCAAGACATTGATTCACTCCTTTCTGGTTCATTCGGTGAGTTCACTTCTGTTGCATATGAGGCCGCAGCGTCTAAGTTTGCTGTTATAGATATAAAAAACTGTAATTTTTCATTTCCTTTGTGGTCCTCTTTTTTAGAAAAATACGGCACTCTTCATAGCTCTCAAATTCATGTTGGTTTAGGTTGGGCGCTTTGTGAAACTCAATCATTCAACACCTCCTTTCTTGACACTTTAGATAGTATCTGGAGGTGGCGTGTTTTGGATGGCTACGGTTATTATTCTGGGTTGTTTCTACGTCGAGAATCTATTCGCAAACAAACAACACCATCATTTATCACTGGAGACGATTTCCACGCCTTTAACCAAGGTTTGGGCCGTAGCTTATGGTATTTGTCTCAAGGGGAGCCTGATCGGCTTGTGCGTGCCCTAAATCTTTTTGATGCAGCTAGAAAAGAAGACTTATGGAGAGGAGTTGGATTAGCAGCAACCTATGTTGGTAGTGTTGAGAACAAACAGCTAGACGAACTAAAAAAAGAAGCGGAATCCTTTTTTGTACAGTTTAAGTGCGGTGCTTTGCTGGCAATCGCTGGGCGACAAAAAGCTGAACAACCCACAGAAAACTCTAGTCAAATTGCAAAATATCTTTCATTGGAGAACCCAGAACTTGTAAAAATGGTCTCCTCAAAATCAAGTTCATTTAGAACGCTTTTGCAAGGAATTGAAGGACAACTCTGATTTATTTTCTGATAAGTTTCATGAACTCATGCATGCCTTCTGCGCGAAAACGAATGGTGTCTTTTAGTTCTGAAATCACCCGATAAGGAGTTCCACCAATATATACCGTATCATTTCGAATTAAACATGGGTGTATAAATTCATTCCACTGCACTTCACCCGATTTAAAGATCCATGTTGAGTTTAATATCGTCTGGCAATTACCATCATTGTCACAATTCTCCGTCTGGGTCCACTCGCCCTGAAGAAACGCTTCAAGTTTGTCTTTCTGATTCTTATCACTACTTATTTCTGTGGAAATTAGATTGTCTCCCTGCCCCTCACTCTGTTGGTTCTCTGAAGAGCAACTGAACAATAAAATCATTAATGCAATACAGACAAACATCCTCATTCTTTCGCCATTTATTTCTGCTAATTCAAAATTTAGCACCCTTCAAAAATAATAATAAGTTACCTTCGCGAAAATTAGAAAAACACAGAGGATGCTTATCGGAGAAGATTTTGATAAAATAGAATTTGAGTTCCTTGGCTTAAATATGCAGGAGCCAAACACCTTTATTGGCGACATGCTTCTTTTTATATTCGCTCTTTTCTTCGCATATAAACTGCGAAATTTGCGAAAAACTGGTGGTTTTTTCAATAACTGGTACTTATTCTACATAATTTTTGGTGTCGGTTTTTTTCTCGGCGGGATTGGACACTTATTCTACACTTATTTAGGAATTCCTGGTAAGACACCTTCATGGTATTTAGGTTTCTTCTCTGTGTATTTCATAGAGCGTGCTATGATTACCATTCACTCTAATTTGGATTTAAAAAAGCTCTTTTTCAAAATAAGTAATGTAAAGCTTGTTTTGGTTCTTATTGCCGAGTTGGCCGTTTCTTTTTTAGTCGATCTAGAGGCGGATTATTCCCGCGCAATGATTATCCCAACGATTAATTCAACTTTAGGTCTGGTACTAACCTTGGGAGGGCTCGGTTATTATTATTCTAAGAAAACACCAGGATTAAAGTTCTTTTGGTTGAGTGTAGTGGTTCAACTCCCTGCGGCATTCTTTCAGATAATGAAAATAAATATTCACCCTTGGTTTGATAAAAATGACGCTAGTCACCTGCTACTAATTTTCGGATTGTTCTTCTACTTTGCGGGGATAAAAAACTATCACAAGTCCCTTAAAAAGGATTAACGTGTTCGCTTGATAAGTAGTGGGCTATAGCGCTTAGGCTTGTCTCCTGCAAACTCTTTCGCAGTGATAAAGTAAACATAGTTTCCATCTGCAACAGGCTCTCCATAAGCATTTGTTCCGTCCCATCTGAAGTTAGGATTTGAAGACTGATAAACCACTTTGTTTTCGGCATTAATGATCGTTATGGTGAACTCTGTTAGGTTCTCAGATTGAATACTGAATATATCATTCACGCCATCTCCGTTAGGTGTAAACACATTTTTAAGTTCTCCAATATGATAATTAACTACTCCTTCAACTAGACTGTCTTCTGGCGCAATTTCCTCTGGTAAAGATGGTTCCTCAACAATAGGGTCTGGTGTATGCTTTGGTTGTTCTTCACGCTGCAGTGGCTTTGAGCTCTCTGGTTTATCTGTATTCTCCTCTGCTTCGTGAGCTTTACCTCCACTCTCTCCAGCAACAGCAAGGCCTCCCTCTGGCAGTCGACGCTCCTCAGGATCTACTTCCGTTTGCTCCTCTGGGTAAATATTGCCGTTGTTAGCTCGTTCTTGAACGCTTACCTCTGTAGTTGCTGCTGAATTATTTTCACTCTCAGTAGTGATTGTGTTCTCTTGTTCTTTGTTTTCCTCTAGAGAATTCGTTTGCACTTCAGCAATCTTATCTTCTATTATCGGGTCTTCTTCTGAACTACTCATTACAACCACAGCAGAAATAGCAACAACACTCGCAATGCTAATTCCTATAATCCATTTTGTAGCTATAGTAATTCCAGTAGCCGCCGTTGTACCAGCTGCACCAATTTGCGAAGCAATGCCATTCCATAACTCTGGATTCACCTTTGCTTCGTAGTTCCCTAATTTCTCAGAGAATAAATCTTTTATGTAGTCTTTATCGCTCAATTCCTTGTTCTTCTAATTTCGTTTTTAAGAATGCTCTTGCCCTTGAATATTGTGATTTAGATGTATTCTCAGAAATTCCCATTTGTTCGGCAATTTCTTTGTGTGAATACCCTTCTATCGCAAACATGTTGAATACAGTCTTGTAACCAGTAGGCATTTCATTTATTAACTTTAGTAGGTCTTCTTCCATCAAGCCCTCAAGAATAAATCCTTGCTGTTCAATTTTGTAGTCAACCTGATCCATTGCAACATTATCCTGAAACTTTACATTTTTCCTGATTTGGTCTAGTGCTGTATTTACCATTATTCTGCGCACCCACCCCTCCAGAGATCCACCTCCTTTGTAATGACTTAGCTTAGTAAATACTTTCACAAACCCGTCTTGCAAAACATCTTCTGCCTGTTCTGTATTTCGTGTGTAACGAATACACACACCCAACATTTTGGGAGCAAACTTTTCAAACAACGCACGTTGAGCCCTTGGGTCACCTTCAATACAATTTTTTACCAAGGTATTATCATCCATAACCAACGTTACTTTATCAGACCTCTATTTTATAAAAAAGGTTGCATTATAGGTAATAATGATTTCAAAAAGCACTATTTTCGTTCGACCAAAAAAACTGCATGAAATTTATTTTCATCCTAATTCTGCTAACCATTACGCCTGTTTGTTTTTCTCAAAATGGAAAACGTATAAAAGTAAAAAAAGGTGCTTGGATCTCGGAATTATTATTGACAGAAACAGATGTTTTGCCTTTTAATATGACGGTGAAAAAGAATAACGTCCTCATTATTGAAAATGGAAAGGAAGAAATACTGCTCAATTCTCCTACAATTGTAAGCGATAGTTTTCATGTACGTTTTCCTTATTTCAACTCTGAATTGGTCTTTACAGTTAAGAACAAAAAAAAGCTAGCTGGTTATTGGGTAAACTATAATAAAAGTAAAGACTATAAGATTCCTTTTGTCTCTACTAGGAAAAGAACCTCTCGCTTTTCAATGATTACTAAAAAGGCTTCTTCTGCCAATGTCGATGGTAAATGGAAGGTTACATTTGAACCAAACACAAAATCAGCATACCCTGCTGTTGGAATCTTCGAACAAAAGGATGGTGACAATACTGTGTCTGGCACTTTTTTAACAGAAACGGGAGATTATCGTTTTCTTGAAGGAAACTGCACTGAAGACAGTGTATACCTTTCTTGCTTTGATGGTTCGCACGCTTTTCTATTTAAAGCACGTAACGAAGGTGATTCTCTATTCGGAAAGTTCTTTAGTGGAAAACACTGGAAAAGTGAATGGCATGCTGAAAAAAATGAAGATTATAAATTAACGAGTCCCGATGAATTAACTTATATCGTTGATTCAAATGCGTTGACGCTTAATCTTAAAACACTTGATGGGAAAGACTTTACATTTCCTAACCCAAGCTATGAGGGAAAAGTAATCATTATTCAAATCATGGGTTCCTGGTGTCCGAATTGCCTTGATGAGACTAGTTATTACAAAGAATTATACAACACCTACCATGATCAAGGTTTGGAGATTATCTCTATTGGCTATGAAAACGGCGATAGTTTCGATGCTCACGTGTCAAACATTAATCGTTTGAAAGAGAAATTAGATTTAGAGTTTACTTTTTTAGTTGGAGGATCTGCAAGTAAAGGATTGGCCTCTGAGCATTTCAAAGTATTAAATGAAATTATTTCGTTTCCTACATCCATTTTTATTGGGAAGGATGGCGAAGTAAAAAGGGTTCACACTGGATTTAACGGTCCAGGAACTGGTACTTACTATAGAGAGTACGTTGAAAAAACAAATGCTCTTATCGAGTCTTTACTTATCCAATAGCACACGCTATCTTATTCACTCTTCTTTCATGACGACCACCTTCAAATGGAGTTGAGAAAAACACATCTATCATTTCCAACGCTTCAGCTTCTGAAATAAACCGTGCAGGAAGCGCTATTATATTAGCGTTGTTATGCTCCCTAGCTAATTGTGCTAACTCTTTCTTCCAACACAAAGCACTTCGAACTCCTTGATGCTTATTAGCCGTCATATTTATTCCATTCCCTGATCCACAAATTAAAACACCTAACATATCCTTATTTGCTTCAACCATCTCAGCAACTGGGTGTCCAAAATCTGGATAATCTATACTGTCTTCTGAATAACAACCAAAATCTTTCATTTCATATCCTTTGGATTCTAAGTGTTCAATAATCACTTTTTTCAATCCAAACCCAGCATGATCTGCACCTATAGGAATCAACTTTTTCATACCTTTATTTTCGTTTGCTACAAAGCTATAGCATATTAACAATTGGAACAACTTTTCAACATTGAAGAAATTAAAAAGTTATTAACTTGTTGTTTTTTAATGTTTTATAAAAATGACTTATCCACCTTAGGTTTCATGTAATTGTGAGCAACTGTGCATAACTACTTGTTACTTTTTCTAGGATTATAAATATATTACTTCCATACCAAAATGTTATTCAAACAAACAAGTAAAAGAAACGATTAGTTACAACAACTTATCCCCGTCTTTTACATATTTCTTAACCTAAAAACCTCGCACAACTTATACACAATTACATTCAGCTACCATTTGTTTATAACTACGAAATGTACTTATTTACTGTTAGTTGAATCACCTAAATATTGTTGATAACAGTGGTTAAAATCTTCATAACTAATAAAACCAAGATTTAGAGTAATTAGTTTCACACATTTCAACAGCCTTAATAAAGAATAATAAATATTTTCTTTAAAAAAAGTTCTATTTACTTTATTCTATAAAGGATAATTTGGCCTATTTGCAGATTAAAGAAATTCTGCTATTTTGATTTAAATGGTTGTACAAACGGTAACTAAATAGTTGTATATTAAACACTTATATAGAGTGTAATCAAGATTTAAAAAGAAGCACTATTTTAACAGTTCATATCTAAAAATTGAGGTCGTAATTAATTTACGAAAATGAGAAACCCATTGCAACACATATCGGGTGGGAAAAGTGGATTTAAATCCTATTACCAAAAGGAAAATAGCTTTAAACGGATTGTTTTATTCCATTCAATTGCGGCATTTGTTATTGCGCCTACTTTCTCATTGTTAACTTTCTATGCAGCCGTCTCTGAAATTTATTTTTACATAGGGATTTCCTACGCACTTTTATTTCCAATTTATGCGTTGGTTTGCTGGAAGGTTCCTTACCTCAATGATAAGCTAATCTATTTCTTTTTCTTCCATTATTTTGGAATGACGCTGTTTGCATTTTATAGTTTGCATTCAAGTGGGTTTATTATGCGTGAGTTGTTTTATTTTT